>CAYONQ010000017.1:0-40431 GCA_964405375.1 uncultured Pirellulales bacterium | reverse complement strand
TGAGAGAAGCTAATTTACAGACGCATCTTGTCTCAACGGTAATGATGCGGAATTACGGGGGGTGAAGTAATATGAAAATCCGGCTGTTAAAATCGAAGACCGCAGGCCCCGGCTCTGCCAAAAGAGGTATAGCACTGGCGGCAGTGATTGTCCTAATGTGTATCATCATGATTTTAGGTTTCTCCGTACTCAATCTGGCGAAGAACGAGGTAGTACTGACCCAGAATGCTATTGATAAGACCAAGGCCTTTTATTTAGCTGAGGCGGGACTGAGCTTATTCACCGTAGGATTGGGACAATTTGGAACCGTCGTTAATGTTGATAATATTCAGGATATTGATGATACGGCCTTAGGAGAAGGAAGCTACCGGGTCGTTTTTTACGAGGATGAAGACCCGCCTTACGCTATTGCAACGGGCATAGTAGGAAACACAGAGAAAAAAATAAAGGTTGAAGTGGCCTTTTTGGCTTCTCCTTATGAGCAGGCGATATATGCCGGCGGTTTGGGCGGGGCAAACTGGTCGTTCGCTTTAAGGGGGCAAGGGAGCCCTCAAGCCATGGGAGGCGATAAAGAGGTCGGCGGCAGAGACGTAATTAACGGAAATATGTATGTTGATGGGGATGTTACTTTGTATGAAGAAAGCAGTACTAATCCGGCGCTCGCTCCAAATACTTATGGGCTTAACGGGGACGTTGAGGCCACCGGTAATATTAATATCCTCGACAGCGCCTCGGTTTCCGGGGAAGCCCTGGAAGGCGCCGAGCTGCAGGATGCCCCCGACCTGCTCGCAATGCGCTATGAAATAAATAACACACACAATGTGAGTCAAATCTTTGCAGACGAAGGTGTTGAGTGGGGGCGCCTGCCGTCAGGCCATCCGTTATACGATGTGATGGTGAAGAATCCGGTCAACAGGTCGAGTGAGTGTGGCGGTACTGCCGGCGACGATTACTTTCTTGAGCCGGCACACATTAGTGGAGCAGGAACCCCAAAGGGTGGAACAACTCCTTTACACCTCGGCAACAACAGGATTTACTACATAGACGGCAACGTGTGGGTACACAACACAAGCACCTACGGGTTTTTGGTCGATGGTAATGTGACCATTGTGGCGACAGGAAACATCCATATTAGTGACAATACCGCATACGCAAACAGCGAAAGCGTGCTGGGTCTGGTAGCCCTCGGCAAATACGACAGCGGAAACCAGCTTGTAAGCGGCGGCAACATCTACTTTGGAGACCCTCGTTACGGGACGATGTACGCGCTTTCGGGGTTAATGTTTGCTGCAAATAACTTCTTATACAACACGGACTCCGTTAGCGGGGGCGCAGAGGAGCCCGAAACCGGGTTTTCGGTTTACGGCAATTTTACCGCTCTGAATCAAGTCTCGGTTAACCGGGACTGGTATAATTCTGACGGGACAGGCGAAGCGATGCCCGCATACTTCGATTCGAGCGTCGGTGCCAGCGGCGAATGGATAGATCTGAAGACCGGAGCTGTACTATCAGCGACCGAAACTGAAAGTATCAGACATTATCAGATGCAGGTTAATTATGATGACCGGGTCCGGACTTTAGATACACAGCCGCCGGGACTGCCAAGAGGAGGGGGGGCCATTATCAGCGGACTAACAGACTGGGAAGAATTGCCGTAAAGCTAACATCAGTCATTGGCTGATAAATTCGGAATCCTAATATCGAAACTCTCCAAAGGACGCCTGTCGTTAGGCATCCTGTGGATAACGGAGGATAGGTCGAGCAACTAAATAAATGCTGTTTATAGGACCTGACATCTTAAAATCACGCATATCAATCTATGAAACCCACATATTGTAATTTACAGGTAAAACAGCCGCTTCTTTAGGTCGATATGAGTGGGTATGAACTTAAAACTGGATTATAGCAGTATTAAAGCAAAACTGGATTATAACAGTATCAAAGCAATGATAAGCCCATTTGCGGAAAAGATACGGAGCAAGCGATACCTGGCTGGGATGTTGGCAAACCAGCTGGATTGGAAAAAACTGCTCAAGCTTGGCCAGGACGAAGTCGTGGGGTTAGACATCGGCTCGTCTGCGGTCAAGATAGTTCAACTGCAAAAAAGCAACACCGGCTACAAGGTTACCGCAGCCGCTATAGCTGACATCGAGGATGTAGGTGACGGCGACGACGGTTCCAGAGAAGTGAATACCGCCGGAGCGATTCGCAAATGCCTCGAGTCAACCGGCGTCGAAACGCAATTGGCTGTTTGCAGCGTATGTGGGCCGGAAGTTGCCACACGCCACTTTAGGTTTCCTTCGTTGCTGCCGGAAGAAATAGAGCCGGCGGTGCTGCTCGAAGCAGGGCAGATCTGTCCGTTCAATGTTGACGATAGTTACGTTGACTATCAGCTAATACCTGACGGCGAGGATAATGTAAGCGGCGTTTTAGTAGCAGCAACGAACAAGCTGATAGAAAGAAAACGACGGCTTGCTGAAGACGCTTCTCTTAACACCGTCCTGATGGACATCGACGGGTTGGCGCTTTTGAACTGCTTCGGTGAATACAGCAAAGGGTCTTCTGCACACGAAATTGACCGGCCCACAGCTATTTTGAACGTGGGCAGCTCCTTCGCAAACCTGGCAATTATGGCTGGAGCTGCCAGCGACAACGGCTTGCCTTTTATCCGTGATATAGCTTACGCCGGTAACGATATTGTCAAGCACATTGCAGCCGAACACAATCTTCCGACAGAAACTGTTAGAAAGATTTTGTCCGGCTGTGAAACTTCGCAGCAGCATCAGGAACTCAGCGACAGTTTGGCCGGGGCCTGCCAAAAGCTGATTACCGATGTTACCGAGACCCTGCGCTATTATACGGCTCAGGGAAACTCTGCTGCTGTTGAGAGGGTGCTTGTCTGCGGTGGTTTTGCGCTGGTCGAGGGTTTTGTAGAGCTATTGGACAGTCGGCTTCCCGCCGGAGCTTCCTTGTGGAATCCGTTCGACAAGATGACCTGCGAGGACGGCCAGCCGTGGAAAGATATTATCCGAAAAGACGGCCCTGCGATGGCGGTGGCAGCCGGGCTTGCTATGAGGTCAATCTGATATGTTCACAATGGATTTGTTAAAGGGACGGGGTATTCCGGTAAGAAGTGGGCCGGAAGGCATTGCTATTGCCGTGACGACCTTTACGGTGCCCATCATCGCCGCAATAGTTATGGTTGGCCTTTATGTGAGCAACGGTATTGCTATGTCGGTACAGAAGCAGGAAATAGCTAATTACGAAACACACATCGGCACATTGTCGGACGCCGTAGAGCTGCAAAAATCATTCGAGAAGGAAAAAGGCATTATAAATAGCTGTTTGTCGGAGGTTGCATCTTCTACCGGCAGGCACCTCCAATGGTCGCCTGTTCTGGTGACATTGGTAAAAAATATACCTGATTCGGTGATATTGACCGGCCTTGAGGTGAAGCAGCATTCTGTCAAAAGAAAGGTCCCTGCGAAAGATAATCCCAAGAAAAAGGTCGATATCAATGTTCCTGTAAGAACGCTGCGGATGAGTCTTATTGGTAGGCCACAATCCAACTGTGACGAGGCGGTCAGAGACTTTCGGGACTATCTTCTCTCTTCGATTTTACTGGCGGACAGACTCGAAGACATCAGTGTCTCACAGGGATTCAGTACGTTCGATGGTGAGGATGCTGTCTCGTACGAGATAGACTGCATTTTCAAACCGGAACTGTAGCGGGTTTTTTATGAAACCGATTTATAAAAAATGTTTTATGGCAGCGGCAATATGGATGGGGTGCTTCATACTGTTTCTCTTTGTTTATATGTTTCTGCTGGCACCACAGGAAAAAAGCAAAAACCAAATCGAAAAGCAGCTCGCCGAGAAAAAAGGGATATACAACTCTGCCATCGAAGCGGCACAAGAGGAAACTAAACTCAAATTAGACGAAGAAATCAAACAGTTACAGAGCGGGTTAAAAAGTTTTGTTATTGATTCTGAAGATTTGGCCAACCTGATATTCGATATAGGTCAAATCGCCAACGAGAAAACTGTTACCTCGTTCAGGATTAAAACCAAAGACAGCCGTCAAGGTCAGGGTTTAGAGATACCTAATTGTAACTACATATACGAAAATCAGATTAATATCGGCTTCGCCGCCGGCTTTACCCAGTTTGCCGCCTTCCTGAATGCCCTGGAGAGACACCAGCCGATTGTCTTTGTAGATAAGTTCGCAATAAAACGCTCAGAACAGGATGATTCGGGTCATCAGGTAAATATGAACCTGGCGGTTTTTGTCAGGAAGCGGCAGGACAGTTGAAATTGACGATTAACTTGCCAGATAAAGATACGGGTGCAAAAATGAGAGCAATAGCAATAGCAAATCAGAAAGGCGGTTGTGGCAAGACAACTACCGCTGTGAACCTCGCCGCTGCCTTTGCCCAAAAGGGAAAGAAAGTGCTGCTAATCGACCTCGACCCGCAGGGCCACGCCACACTGGGATTTGGCTTTGACCCTGAGACAATGGATAAAACCATTTATCATTCTCTTAAGAACGACCAAACCCCAATCCATAAAGTTATAGTAAAGACGAACACCGACCGTCTTGACCTGGCACCGAGCAATGTCTTGCTTTCGGGTATCGAGATAGAGCTGGCAGGCGTGCTTGGAAGAGAATTCGTCCTGTCTGAGCAGCTCAGACTGATAAAGGACGAATATGATATGTGCGTTATTGACTGTCCGCCGTCATTGAGCATATTGACCCTTAATGCGCTTGTTGCCAGTACTGATGTCATCGTTCCCGTTCAGGTCCATTACTATGCGATGGAAGGCCTGAAACAGCTGCTCGACGTCGCCGAAATCATCAGGGTAAATTTCTACCCCTGCTATGTAAAAATCCTGGGTCTATTATTGACTCTTGTTGACGACAGGACCATCTTCAGCAGACAGATTCAACAGCAAATGCGGGAATTTTTCGGGGATTTGGTCTTTGATACGGTCATTCATAGAACCGTAAGACTGGCTGAAGCACCAAGTTCCGGTGAGTCCATCTTGACTTATGCCCCCCACAGCAGGGGCGCTTGTGAATACATAGCTTTGGCTGAGGAGATGAGCGATAGGATGTCAGCTGAGCAGACCAGCGACAAGAAGACTTTGGTGGAAGAGGTAAGCAACGAAAGCGATAGGGCTTTGGCTGAAGAGATAAGCAGTAACAGCAATGAGACCCTGGCTGAGGAGATAAGCGATGTCAAGAAATAAGGCAGGGCTGCAAAAAGAAATCTCGGCCATATTCAAAGGTGTGCCAATTCAGAAAGACGACATTGCTGGCCGGCCTTCTGGTACGCCTGCGCCACAGCGCCCGGATTATGAGCAACGCCCCAGGCAAGATAAAGAGAAAGGGCGTTTCGAGCCGCCCTCTGCTCTAAAACCACCTGCCCCAAGCCAGCCGACCGCGCCGCCCCCAGAACCCCAGCGGCCTGATCAGCCGCCGAAGACCACTCCGCCCAGACCCAAGGCCCGGCCTGCTGTAAAAACCCAAAGGCAAATGCCCTGGCAAAAAACCCTCGAGCAGATAAAAAACAAGCTCTTTGCACCAAAACCTGGTGTTAGTACCACCAGGCAAAAAGCGATGGCGTTGTCGGTGCCGGTTCTTTTTATTGTCTTGATTTTTGTGTTTATACAGGTTTTTAACACGCCTTCGCATAAGACAGCCGGGGCCCACCAAATCAATCCGTCGAATACTGCTGCCGGCTCCAACAACGAAATTGACTGGCAGATTCCGCAGCCCTATCCGGCAACATTGCGCGACCCCATGCAGTTCGGCTCGACGACTGCTGCTCAGACCCCAGGGGGCGGCTTAATCGTAAGAGGCATCGTTTACAGCCAGGACGACCCAACTGCTGTTATCGGCACCCGAATAGTACATGAGCGTGAAAAGATATTAGATGCAACCGTAGTAAAAATAAATCGGGACAGTGTCGAATTCGAATCAGACGGCAAAAAGTGGGTGCAAAAAGTTCAGCGCTAAAGCGGAATCTTAAAAATGTAAGTATAAGTGTAAACGGATTAGACCTGACGGCTAATTTAAGAAAGGAACCATTATGAAAATCTTTACGATAAACCATACGGGATTAAAGCTCTTGATGCTTTTCACCTTTGTTGTGTTAGGCGGCGCTATTGCTGTCGCCGATAACGGCGATGAGGATATGAGGCCAAAGGAGGTCCTGACAACGCTTGAACAGCGGATGCAGAAAAAAATAAGTGTTGATTTCAGGGATACGCCCATCGAGGATGTAATAAGGATAATGGCCGAGCAGGCCGATGTGGATATCCTCAAAAGCCCCAAGGTTATCGGCAAAGTAACCGCCAAGCTTACGAACGTGCCGCTGGAAGAGGCACTGAATAACATTCTTGCAGCGCACACCTATGGCTATGTGGTGGGCAAGAATATGATAAGAGTGGCGCCGATGGGCGAGATTACAGAGAGAGCCGAACGGCTTATCAGCAAAATCTACACAATTACCTACGCAGACGTTACGGAAGTTGAAAAGGCCCTGAAGAAATTCATCTCAAACCGCGGCTCTTTATCCTCTAATCCGGGCACGAGCAATCTGATTGTTACCGACACTGCAACTAAAATCAGGGCTATAGATACCTTCATCGAGGAAATCGACCGCATAACACCGCAGATACTGGTTGAAGCAAGGATTTACGATATAACCAGCAAGGACCGGCTCGACCTCGGCGTCGAATGGCAGGCAGGTCGAGACACTGTTTACGACGCAACCAGTGGAATAGGAACGCTTGGTGTAAATCCCACTAAGGACCGCGACCCCTTTATGACAAGTATATTCAGCGGCGCAACCGGAAAAACCTCAGGCACAACGGGTGCGCTGCGTTTTGGCTGGCTCAATTCCGGCATCGACATAGACCTGTTGTTAAAAGCCCAGCAGAACAAAATAGATGCCAAGCTTCTTGCCAATCCGAGAATACTGGTGCTCGATAACGAAACAGCGCAGATAAAAATTATCTCCGAAGTACCGTACATGGAACTTACCGAAAGCACAGCCGGAGGCAGTTTCGGAACAACCAAGTTCAGAGAAATCGGCGTCGAACTCGGAGTTACGCCGCATCTTACCCGTGACGAAATGATTCGGCTGCGTTTAGTACCCCAGTTTAGTGTTCAGACAAGTACAGTCAACGTAGGAGGTACTTCGGGAGAGTATCCTCAGCCGGTCGTTGACAGGCGCGTAGCCAGCACAACGTTATTAATCAAGAGCGGCCAAACGGTGGTACTGGGAGGCCTGCGCAAAAAGGATGTTACCCGGCAGGTTAATAAGATACCTCTGCTTGGCGATTTACCGCTGGCCGGTGTATTGTTCAGGTTCGAAGGCGAAGACACAGTTACGAGCGAGCTGGTTGTTTTCGTAACCCCGTGGATTATAGAACAGCCGGTTATGTCGGAAGCCGAGCTACAGCAGTTCGAGGTAACAGAATTTAGCGGACCTAAACCTGTAGATACCAGAGCCGAGAAGCCCGAAAAATAACTGCCTCTTTGAGAAGGTAAGTGGGTGTGTGCGGCGGGGCCGGCGTTCTTTACTTGCGTCTTGTGTGCTTCCGTTCTTATTCGCTGTACAGCCAGGATGCATCGGCCAATTCGTAATCTACGATTTCATCAGGGCTGAAGAACAAGTTGATTTCTTGTTCAGCCGATTCAGGGCTATCCGAGCCGTGAATGAGATTGTAGCGTTTTGAGCAGCTAAAATCCCCCCGAATGGTGCCCGCCTCGGCATCATAGCCGAAGGTGGCCCCCATCATCTCACGCGCCATTTCTATAATACCTTCAGCTTCCCAGACCATTACAAGCACCGGCGCCGAAGATATAAACCTTACTACATCTTCAAAGAAGTCCTTACCTTGATGAACAGCGTAAAGCTGACGGGCCAGTTCTTCGGAGACCTGCGTAAATTTTGCGGCAGCCAGCTTGAAGCCCTTTTTTTCGAATCGGCTGATTATCTCGCCGGCTAAGTGCCGCTGGATACCGTCCGGTTTGATAATGATTAATGTGCGCTCTGCCATTCCGCGTGCCAATACCTTATGTACTTCTATGGGCTCTTACATCCCCTTGGGGACAATGTAAATCTCGACCCGTCTGTTTTGTGGATTGCCTTTTTTGTTGGGCTTATTCGGTGCGACCGGCCGAAATTCGCCAAAACCTCGTATGCTCGTTCGCTCCGGAGCAATACCGCTGCCGACCATTACGTCAAGCACGGATATTGCCCTGTGAGCAGACAAATGCCAGTTGGTCGGGTGCTTCTGGCGGGTAGCAGGCCGCCCAATGCGCATATCATCGGTGTGCCCGGCGATTATAATATCAAACTTCTTGGCCTGTTCGGAATTCAGAATCCCACAAAGTGATTTAACTGCTTCGTATGCCGTCGGTGCCACCTCGTCGCTGCCGCGCTCAAAAAGCAAATCGCTCTTGAACTTTACTATGCCCCTGCTTGAGTCATAAGCCACCATTTCCCTGTCCCTGGCGAAATCCTCCAGCATTGTGCTCAACTCTACCGGCAGCTGTGCTCCGCCGTAAAGCAGCTGCTGCTGCATCGAGGCAATCAGTGCCTTCTTTTTGGCGAGGTCTTCTTCAAGCGCTGCCACTTTTTGCTTCAGGGCGTTTACCTCGATGCCGGTGCGGCCTTCAGCGGTGTCAAGTTCTCTTTTTGTCTTCTCAAGTTTTAGCTTGATAGTTTCTACCTGGCTTTCAAGCTCCGCTATGCGATTGCGCTGTGCGTCATTTTGGATTTTCAGGTCCTTATACTGCTGCTCTGCAACACAGCCACCCATTACTACAGCACAAGCACATACAAGAAAAACCACTAACACTTTGACAGTTCGCATCGTTCCATCCTTTCCAAAATTACTCAGAGCCGGACGAATTCTCATCTCTGCCGTAAAATACGCAACCCTTTTATTTACAAGCTGTTACAGCCACTCAATTCTTTTGTTCTTCCGCTGCGTTCACAAATAAAACCTATTTGCCTTTAGCCGTCAAGAATAAACTTCCAAAATATACTCGACCCGGCAACTATACCGGGCTTTTTTCAGAAAAAAGATTGTGAACGGGCGCCTTTTGGTGTAAATTACGGTATTATATAAAGCGTTGAACGTCTGAAATTGTAACTTTTTTGGCATACAGAGGTTTATTATGAAGGCACAATTTAATACGGCGGCTCTTGCCGAGGCCCTGGGGCTGCTGACATCCGTGGTGCCGAGCCGAACGCCGAAGCCGATACTGCGCTGCGTAAAAATCACCGCCGGTGAGAAAGAGGTTCGAATCTGCGCCACGGACCTGGAGGTTGGCATCAACTATTTAGTCTCCGAAGTTACTGTCGAACAGCCCGGTGAGGTCGTTGTCCCTGCGGACCACCTGGCCGCTATCGTGCGCGAAAGCGCTGACGAGGTGCTGTCAATGCAGGCCGCTGAAGGCACCTGCGAGATAAAGGGAGCTGACAGCCACTTTACAATCTATGGCCAGCAGGCGAGCCAGTATCCGGCAGTGCCCGACTTCGATGGGGCTGGTGATGTTGAAATCAAACTCGAGGACATCCAGGCCGGCATCGAGCGGTGTCTATTTGCTACAGCTAAGGAAAGCACCCGCTATGCGCTTAATGGCGTGTTGTGGGAAATCAAAGACAAGAAGCTGTTTCTGGTCGCCACCGACGGCAGAAGATTAGTGCGGACCAGGGTTAATTTGGTTTCAGCACCGAAAAAGAGACCTGCGGCAAAGAAATCTGATTCCAAAGCCGACAAATCGGCTTTGGGAGTACAGATAATAGTACCGGCCAAGACAATGGCGCTGCTGGATAAGGTCGGCGGCGGCGAAAAGGATAACGTCGTAATTAAGCTTGTTGACAACCAGGTACTAATTAGCTGTGCAAACGTGGTTATAAGCTCGAATCTCGTCGAAGGCAATTTCCCAAAGTATGAGGACATAATTCCCACCGATTATGACAAAAAGCTGACGCTGTCAACCGAGGCGGTATTAAGTGCGGTTCGCCGCTCGGCCTTGCTGACAAGTGAGGAATCCAGAGGTATTAAGCTGTCGATAAGTAAGGACTCTTTGGTATTTTCCGGCAGAGCACCGGAGGCCGGTGATGCAAGAATCGATATGGCTATCGATTACAAAGCCGAGCCGATTGATATTGGCTTTAACCCGCAGTTTTTGATAGAGGCCTTGCGAGTCATCAAAACACCGCAATTCGAGCTGGAGTTAGGCCAGCAGGACAGACCCGGGCTGATAAAAAGCGGCACGAACTTCCTTTATGTCCTGATGCCAATCAATCTTGGCTGATTAGGAGCTCGTGAATCTAAAAACGAGACACGAGATGCGTCATGGATGGAGCCGAACAACTGCGTAACATTCTTACGTGGCGGACAAAACGAAGGCCGCGCAGTGCTACCAGGTTGTCTGATACAGTAAGCGAGCTTATGGACAACCGGATTTCTCCAGCTCAGGCGAGGTTTAGCTCAATAGTGCAGTTATGGAACGAGTTGCTGCCGGCCGAGCTGGCCCGGCACTGCAAATTGGCTGACATCTCCGGCGGGCAATTAAAGGTGCTTGTAGATTCACCGGTCTATATGTATGAGCTGCGGTTGTGCAGCCGCCGGCTTCTCGAAGAATTGCAGAGGCACTGTCCGCGGGCGCGAATAAAAGACATCAAACCCATTGTTGGCTGAATCATATTTCGCAAATCGAAACACGAGCAACGAGACACTAAATATGAAAGAGCATAAATACGATGCGAGCAACATAAAGATACTTGGGGGCATAGAGGCGGTGCGCAAACGGCCGGATATGTACATCGGCGACCGCTCAAGTGGGGGACTGCACCATTTAGTCTATGAGGTGGTGGACAACTCCATCGACGAGGCACTGGCCGGGTTCTGCGACAATGTGAGCGTCTGCGTCAATGCCGACGGAAGCTGTACCGTGGAAGATAACGGCCGCGGTATTCCGGTCAAAAAGCACAAAGAGGCCGGCGTCAGCGCGCTGGAGGTTGTGCTCACAACACTACATTCCGGCGGAAAGTTCGACTCCGACAGCTATAAAGTTGCCGGCGGACTGCATGGGGTAGGGGTCAGCGTCGTTAACGCCCTCAGCGAATGGCTCGAAGCAGATGTCTATCGTGACGGCAGGCATTATCACTTCGAATGTGCCAGAGGCGTCGCCACGGGCCGTGTCAAAGAAATCGGTTCGGCAAAAAAACAGGGCACCAAAATAGCATTTAAACCCGACGAGGAGATATTCGGCGACGCAGAGTTTCAATATGACACACTGCTCAAACGAATACGCGAAATGGCCTATCTGAATGCCGGGCTGAAAATCACCTTCAAGGACGACAGGGAAAACAAAAAAGAGGTGTTTAAGTTCGAAGATGGAATCAAGGCATTCGTTAAGCACCTCAACGAAGGTAAAGAAAATCTACACAAAGATGTCATTTATTTCGCCAGAAAAGACCCCGAGGCGATGCTGAGCTGCGAAATTGCCATGCAATACAACAACGGTTACACAGAGAACATATTGGTATTTGCCAACAACATCCGTAATATCGACGGCGGCACCCACCTATCGGGCTTTAAGACCGCTCTGACTCGCACAATGAATTATTACGCCAAGACCAACAACCTGTTAAAGAACGGCCAGGCCACCACCGGTGATGACCTGCGGGAGGGTTTGACCGCCGTCGTTGCAGTAATGCTCGCCAACCCACATTTCGAGGCACAGACAAAGGTGCGGCTGACGAATCCCGAGGTTGGCAGCTTCGTTGAGACAACTGTTAACGAGCAGCTTGGTCATTTCCTCGAAGAGCACCCTCCCGACGCAAAACGCATTCTGAACAAGGCCATTCAGGCCGCCGCCGCAAGGGAGGCCGCCAGGAAAGCTCGCGAGTTGACCAGGCGCAAAGGCGCTCTAATCAGCGCAAACCTGCCCGGCAAACTATGGGACTGTGCGAGCAAACAGAAGGCCTCTACGGAAATCTTCATTGTCGAAGGAGACTCAGCAGGCGGTTCAGCAAAGGCCGGCCGCGACAGAAACATACAGGCAATCCTGCCTCTCAAAGGTAAAATCCTCAACGTCGAAAAGGCACGCCTCGAAAAAATGCTCGCCCACGACGAAATCAGAACTATCATAAGTGCCCTGGGCACCGGCGTCGGAACCGATGACTTTAATCTCGAAAAGTGCAGATACGACAAGATAATATTAATGACCGACGCCGACATCGACGGCGCACATATACGAACGCTGCTTTTGACATTTTTCTTCAGGCAAATGCAGCTGTTGTTCGTCAACAATAAAATTTACATTGCCCAGCCGCCCCTGTACGAAATCAGAGTCAAGGGCAAAAAGAAGCCCGAATATATCCTCAGCGAAGGTCAAATGCACAAGCGGATGATTGCCCGGGGACTGGAAGGAACGGCACTTGTCATAAAAAACGGCAAAAAGAAGCAAAAAGTCACCGACAAACAGCTTGCCGACCTTGTGAAATTGCTTGCCGACGTCGAACGTATCACAGCGGTTCTGAACAGACGCGGCATCAACTTCCTCGATTTCGTACAGAGCTATTATACCGGCGCCCAGTTGCCGATGTTTCGTGTTTGCCTCGAGGGCAAGGAGGAATTCTATTACGATAGCAGCGATTACGAAAAACGGCTCGATGAACTTAAGGAACGGGCCGGCGAACAATCCGAAGCTGAAGATGAGGAGACGGTTCTCGGTGAAGAGCTCCACGAAATCGCCCGCATCAATCAGATAAATGAAAAGCTAAAGACCCAGTTCCATCTGGACTTGAAAGATTTTCTCTTAAAGCCCGCCACGGCTGTGTCCGGCGAACTGCTGCCGACAAAGTTTCAGCTCATCAAAGACCAGGATGAATATAACGTCGCATCGCTCGGGCAGGTCTGCTCAGCCGTCAGGCAAATCGGCGGTAAAGGAATCGAGATGAAACGCTTCAAGGGCCTCGGTGAGATGAACGCCGAACAGTTGTGGGAAACGACGATGAACCCTGCTACAAGGACGCTGCTGAGCGTTAAGCTCGACGACGCCGGCGAGGCCGACCGGCTGTTTAGCATATTGATGGGCGACGACGTGGAAAAACGACGAAACTTTATCCGTGACCACGCACTCGAGGTTCAAAACCTTGACATCTAATTTTCGTCCCCTCTCTTTGTAACGTAAGCATCGCAAGCGCCGTCCACGCATATTTCACATTTGTTGAGGTCGCATTCTGTTTTCATTTTCGCCCGTTTTTTGTGTTGTCTTAACATCTTGTTGTTAAAGCACTTAGGTATGACATCAGCAGGGGAAAAGCGAGGCAGGTGGTTCAAATGCTCTATTGGACTTTTTGCTTTAAGATGTCTATTTTTTCCCGGATTTCCTCGGCCATTTTGCTGTTCGGAAAATCGCGAATAATCTGCTGGCCTGTCACCAGCGCCTGGTCCCACTGCTTTCCGGAAACGGCTAACGAAAACTGCACGCCGAGGTTGTGCAGCTTGTTTCTGAAAACGTCCCTTGCCGCTTCCTGCAGAGCCAGTCCTTCGTTGGGGGTCAGGTACAAATCGAGTTCCCTTAATATCTCCAGACTGCGGTCGGTGGCCTGGCGCTTTACGGCATCATCCCAGGCGTTGAGCAATATCTTCTTTCGCTCTTCTTTTTTATCGAGCAGTTTCTGTCGCATCTCCTTTGCTTTTTCGGAATCGGGATAGGCCCTGATTAATCTTTCAATTTGAGCGCTTGCCTTGGCCCACTGATGGTCTTCGAGCACCTTTTCGATAAGGGCTATGACCTGATTTGTCCGCTCCTGGTCGGTTGCATCGCGATATTTATCCGCCTCGGCGCGGAGCTGCTCAGCCAGCTTTCGGTATTCCGTGGAGCCGGCGATTTCATCGATTATTTCATAGGTGGTATCGAAGTCCTGCTGCTGGAGCTTGTCAAAGACGGCCTCTCGCAGGGATTGTCTGTCCGCATCACGGAACGCAATCGCCTTTGCTGTTTCGCTAAGACGGGTGTTCTGACTTATTTGTGCCAGCACCGAGCGGTTCTTTTCCAGCGTCTCGGCTATTTTGTCGAGCTTTGCACCGTTGTCCACAGACGTCTCGGCTATCTTAAACACCTTCAGAAGCATTGTGATAACCACAATCAAGAGTGCCAAAGGGCCAAGCCACCATACGAGTAGTGGTATTAAGCGAGCCCCGGATGTGCCGGGGATGTTGGTGGAGACCGCAAGCAGAACCAGCACTATCGCGGTAATAATAAGGTGCCATCTGAATCGCCATAAGGGTCCGTCTTTTATCAGGTTCATAACTGCCCCTTTTGAAAAAGATTTCTTCGCAATTAAAGCCAATATATTATAATGTTTAAGTCCCTGCTGTGTCAACAGCCGAAAAGCCGACGGCGGAAAAAGTAGGGCCTCTAACAAAATGAATCGTTGTACCGAAAGCGAGCGTTTTTTCGCCCGGCAAGGAAGGCGAAACAGGCAATACAAAAGCATTGTCGATGCAGCCTGACGCCGTCCGGACGGAAAATAAGCCGCTTGAATACAGAGTCATTTTGTTATAGGTTCTTAGAAAGGTTCCGGAAATGGTAAGGAGCGATTGATATGAAAGCGATTAAATATGCGGTTAGCTTGGTGGTTGTAATGGCAGCCACGGCCGGTTGCCTTGCCGTGGATAAACCGGCTGGGAAAGAAAATACGGACACGGATATTGTCGTGGAAGGCAATAACAAATTCGCCCTGGAGCTTTATCAGAAGCTTCGAGCCGAAGAAGGAAATCTGTTCTTCTCGCCGTACAGTATCTCGACAGCCCTTGCGATGACTTATGCGGGAGCACGGGGACAGACGGAAAGGCAAATGGCCGAGGTGTTGCACTTTCCGGTAATATCAGGTGTGTCAACAGGTCCTGTTCGACAGCACGTATTACACTGTGCGTTTGGAGAAATAATAAAAGACTTAAATGCCAGAGGTGAGAAGGGTGGTTACGAGTTGACTGTTGCTAACGCATTGTGGGGACAGGAGGGATACGGATTTCTCGGAAGATTTCTGGAGCTTGTAAAGACTAACTACGGCGGCGGGCTAAATGAGGTTGATTTTGTGCAAGCAACTGAGGCCGCTCGACAGGCAATAAACGCCTGGGTGGAAAAAGAGACCAACAACAAAATCAAAAATCTCATTGGCAAGGGCGTATTGGATTCGATGACCCGGCTGGTTCTGACAAACGCCATTTATTTTAAAGGTAACTGGGCGAGACAATTTGAAGAGGATAAAACGAAGGATGCCCCGTTTACTCTGTCGAACGGCGAGAAAACCAATGTGTCTATGATGAACCAGACGGCGGAATTCAAATATATGGAAACCGACAGTTTTCAGGCGCTGGAACTGCCTTATGTGGACGATGAGCTGTCGATGTTCATTTTTCTTCCGAAAGAAGCTGACGGTATTGGCGGCTTTGAAGAGACATTAACGGCTGAGGACCTTTCCGGCTGGCTGGCAAAGCTGCGCAAGCGGGAGGTTATCGTCTCTATCCCGAAGTTCAAACAGACGAGCCGGTTCGGGCTGGCCAATGTTTTGGCCTCGATGGGAATGGGCGATGCCTTTTCGCCGGCAAAGGCGGATTTCTCCGGGATGACCGGCGGAAGAGAGCTTTTTATCTCAGCCGTTATTCATAAGGCCTATGTTCACGTCAACGAGGAGGGCACCGAAGCGGCCGCGGCGACCGGGGTGGCTATGAAATTAACGTCGGTTGCACCGAGGGCGGTGGTCTTTCGTGCCGCTCATCCGTTTTTATTTCTGATTCGCGACAACTCCTCCGGCAGCATCCTGTTCATCGGCCGAATGATGAACCCAAAGACCTCTTCACCGCAATAAAGAATCTATTTTAATCTGTCATTCTGAGCGACTTGTCCTCCGTAGTCTTGACAAAGGAGGAAGCGAAGAATCTCAAAAATACAATCGTAAATAATAAATCGAAAATAGTAAATTGCTTGGTCATCCCGCTTGTCCCGTACTAAATAGGCACTGCCGCCGCGTCCCGCTCCGAGTAGCAAACTGGCGTAACTTGGGGCGGGGTAATTTAGTGCGGGGAACCGGGCGGCGGAATCTATTAAAAATTGTCATTCCTGCGAAATTTATCCCTTACGGGAGCAGGAATCCACGCCTTGGGTTATCTGGCTCTCCTGTTCAACTTTCTACTTTCTCCGCTTCGGTGGCCTGCCCCGATTCCTTGGCGTTTCACGTGGAGTTGCGTGCTTTTTGCCTTTTCACTTAGTCGTAGACATTACAGTCTTCTTTTTGCCCCTTTTCTGACCTTCAACTTCAAATAATCCAGGAGTTTTAAAATCAAATTCAAATTTTGCAATCCTTTTTTCGGCCAGCTTTACATATTCCTCGTTCATGTCATACCCTATGTAATGGCGGTTTGCTTTTATCGCAGCGATTGAAGCCTGCCCACTACCAACAAATGGGTCCAGAACAACATCTCCTTCAAACGTGTAAAGCTGAATCAGCCGGTATGGTAATTCCACAGGGAACGGTGCAGGATGCCCAATGCTCTGAGCAGAAACCGCCGGAAACGTCCACACACTTTTTGTCCATTCCAGAAATTCTCCTTTAGAGATAGTGTTTTTCTTGTTGCATTTTTTTCTTGAGAACGACTCTTTAGAAAAAATTAGAATATACTCATGAATGTCCCGTAATACGGGATTTCCGGCAGACAACCAGCTCCCCCAAGCCGTAGAAGGACTCCCGCTCGATGCCTTATTCCATATAATTTCACCTCTCATAAAAAAACCAATATCGAGCATATCTTCAATAATGTAACTATGCAGAGGAATGTATGGCTTTCTGCCTAAATTCGCAACATTTACACAGGCACGACCGCCCGTAACCAGTTTTTTATACGTTTCCTTAAATACAGCCCGCAGTAAATCCCTGTACTCATCTAAAGACAAGTCCTCATCATAATCTTTTTTGACATTATAAGGTGGAGACGTAACCATCAAGTGGATGCTGTAATCCGGAATTTCGTTCATCGTTTCACTGGATTTGCAATATATTTTATCAAGACGTTCAGCAGGAATTGGATTTTCGATAACCCTGACTTTTTCTGGGGGCTTTCTATCGGTATAAAGTTTGCTGTTATAGAAACTCGATGAGTCGTGGTTAATCCTGCCCGGAGCCCCAAAGGAGCTTGTCTTCGTACCTTTTCTCGTTCGATTATTCGCCATCTTAGTCTTCTTTCCACAAATCAAGCCATCTTTTATAAGCATTAAACTCAATTTTGCTCTTTTGCCAATTTATTTCAATTTGTCTGGATTGGCCGTCCGCCGTTAGGCGTGCTAATACATTTTTGGCAAACTCAACTCCCCTCGGATTTGTCCCTGCCTTCGGTAGCTTTATATAGTTTTCTTTGCCTATTTCGTCAAAGAGTCTCCTTTGGACTTGCACCGGAATATAGTACAAGCCACCGATATCTTCCCAGTTGATTCGTACAAGCAGAATATCATAGCTGGGATAATAATTCTCTCGAAATTCCACTGCCTTTGCAGCATCAACGGTCCATATCACTTTAACACCGCTAAAGCTACCGGTAATTGTCTTAATGGACACGGGTTCTCCGAACAATCTTGCATCAACCTCTGGCTCAGTGATAGGAATCTCTGTCTCCACGTTTTCCTCACCGAATTTGTACATTAGCAAAGCGACTATTACGTTTTCTCGAATTGAGCCAACCTGCATCCCGACTTTGCCAGCTCGTGAACTTTCCAATTCAGCAAGTTGAAACAAGTGTGGAAGACGGCTTTTAATTCTTCTTGCAATTTCTTGGTCTTCAAAAAGCTGAGTTAAATGACGTTGCGTTTCCAAATCGCTTCCTTTTATCTAATACATTATTAGTTGTTTATATAAAGACTTACATCCCGCGTCAAGAAATTCAATTGTTGAAATTACCCAACCCACCTATTTTTGCAGACCAAATCAACTTCTGCAACAGCCGCATCAGCTCCGTATGAAGTCTCTCCATATCTACTAAATCAATGTGCTGTTTTTTTCCGAGTGTCATAATAATCCTCGTCGAGGTCAGGACTCAAACTTAACATTTCCTCTATTTGCTCCGGTGGCACATAATCGTCTTCTGTTAACGGGAAATCTACTCTTCCTTTGCTATCACGATAATAGGGTACGCTCCAATAACGATGAACTATCGCAAACTTCCATCGAATTTCTTTGTATAAAGCATTTATAGCTTTAACAACGGTCTTTTCGACGAGGCGCCTTGCTCTTATAACGTCGACCTCGCTTATCAGAGAGGGATGGGTGCGTATACCATATTTTTGCTCAGGCTTTTCTTTTGTCAATATTGGATATTGGTCGACCATTATAAGGTGAGCCTCCATACCCTTCGCAATATTTGCGTGCAAGAAATTATTTCGAACATTTTTTAAGTATTGCAACGCTTGGAATAAATTCTCACCTGGAGAAAGTACAGGTCTCTCGAAACCTTCGCAATATCTATCCGCCTCCAATAGTTTAAGTAGAATACTCTCGTTTTCGATCCTTCTTTTATAAATATCATCGCGATACCGTTTTTTCAGGAATATACCGTAAATTAGCTGAACAAATCCCTCCAGCGCGAGATAATTGGTTATGAAAGCCGCCCTATACAATGACCTGATATTCCCATGCCTATGACTGTTCTCGTTATACTTTTCAACTGTCAACTCCATAGTTTCGCCCTTTTGGTTGCTACTATTTTTAATCTCACACGTTGCTCTCTCAGCTTCTTCAAGTAATCCTGTACAGGTATTATCGAACAGAGAAAACGGATTAGTAATGGCTCCGCCTATTTTGGCTTGCTCTATCTGACTTTTTGATATTTTGATCTCTCTAGCTTTTTCCAAAATCGCAGCCTTTAATATCTCTGCATATTCCAATAGATTTTCCTTCAATCCCGGTTCTTTTCCTTTATAACCAATTGACCACCACCACTTGTAGTCATAAACAGTCAAGAGGCCCTTATTCGTCTTAAATACCCACTCCCATCTGGATTTTTCACCAACATCATCAGTGTTACAATTGCCAAAAGTCTCGTGCATAATTTTATAAACTATTGTCGGATGCAGGTTCCCCAGAGCACCGAAAAAAGGCGAACCACTAAGAATCCCACCACCCCCCCAACCTGCTTCCTTTATCTCAGCCGAAGATGCCAATTTAAATTCTTCTAACTTCATAGCTATCAAATTCCTACCCATCCCGCAATTCCCGCCAACTAAATACGATTCACCATTCACTATTCACGAATTCACCGCCCCAGTTGCTGACCCCTCAAAAGTTGAACTGGCTATTTCTACCAAATTTACCCCAAAACCGCAAATTCTTTCAACCAAATATCGAACCTCCGCCTACGGTGAACTATCCCCAAACTCCCAACTTCAACGAACTACGAACTACCAACTACGAACTAAAAATGCTCCGCATTTTTATTGACTTTTGCCTAAAAATCTGTTAAAATACCTTTATGTTTACCAGAAGGTAAATATAAACCGCCCCCAGGCGAAGATAAGCACTAAAACTGAGCAGTTTTAAGCCAAATATTTACGTAACCACTTTCATAGCAAAAATATATCGTGATTTGTCATTCCTGCGAAAGGTTGTCACCCCTGCGGAAGCAGGGGCAGGAATCTATATTCTTGATAATTAGTCAAAAATTCGTGTTAATTCGTGGCAAATAATTTACTTCTAACTTCTGACTTCTGTCTTCTGTCTTCTAACTTCGTGCATTAGTGACTTTGTGGCTATGAGTAAATTGTGCAAAACAAACCCAATTTCCTTTAAAGCCAAAATGAACGTAAACTTCTATTCAGCAAGGGATTATGAAAATGAACGGCTCCGCGAACACCGAAAAAACAAAGCCAATTCAAAGCCAAAACAAACCCAATCAAACCCAATTTACTGAATACTCAAATGAACGTAACTTATGATTACACAAGGGATTATGGAAATGAACGCCTTCGCAGGCACCGGAAAAACAAACCCAAACAAACCCAATTCGAAGCCAAAACAAAGCCAATCAAAGCCAATCAAAGCCAATTTCAAACCCAATCAAAGCCAATTCCAAACCCAAACAAACCCAATTCCAAACCCAAACAAACCCAATTTCAAACCCAATCAAACCCAAAACACCCCCGGCATCGAGAATCGGCATTTACAGGGCTGATATAGCAGGGCTGTTGCTATAAATCAACGTTAGTGTTTACAATAATAGACGCCCGCTATAACTGTTTTTTGAGAATACCATTACATCAGATAAGAAAACGGTGGCAAGTTTGGAGTGTTGATTTTTTGCAACACAGGGTCGTAATCCACACAGTGGGCGTATCTTGAAAAGTAGAAATAAAGCTTAAGAGCGTTACTTCGATACGCTTTGACAGGGCCCTATAGGGGGTAAACGGCGAAGTTGGGGGCAGGGCGAATTTTGGAGCGTTTAGGTATGAATTTTGCTCACTTATCAGATGGATGAGGGCTTCGGAGGCGGTTTAATTGGGTTTAGATGACCCAAAAGGGTGATGTAGCAGCGAAGGAGAGGTTGGGGTGATGAAAGAACCGAGTTTAGAGGACAAGCTTAAGGAGCTGGTTAAGGAGGTTGGGGGGATGGCTGGGCCGCAATACAAGAACTTGGCCGCGCTGGCTAAACAGGCACAGGACAATCGTAAGAAGCTCGAACAAAGCGTCAGTACTCTGCAGGAATCGCTGGATTATCTGCGAATATGCATAAAATACCAGCTTTTCGACCTTGAGGCGACCCGCAGGGAAAATGCGTACCTTAGAAAACTGCTTGGGGGAGACAGCAGCTGAGGTGAATTTTCCGGGCGTATTTCATTTTTGAGCAGTTATGTGTTTTATGGTATGTCGGCGGTTTCGGCTACGGCTATTGTCTTTATTCATCAAGCAAGCCGGTGTTCCTTTTCCTATAGCCATTATTCGGGTCACTTCTCAGCAGGTTTGACAATGTGCTGTGGTCTTGAATCTCGTCCCATACCTCAGTGCCTACCGGGAAATCTATGTTAAAATCCTCGGTGGTAAGGCCCTGTTTTACAACAATTACACCGATTGTCTGATACACATCCGCTCGCTTGTCATCAGGGCTACTAATAAGTCTGCTGCCGGATTTTTTGCTTGAAGATGTCTATTTTTCCCGTTTTCCCGGATGTGGTGTAGGAGCTGCATTGTGGAACTGTGTTCTGTGTTTTTCGGGAAAGTTGGCAGCCGTTTTGGTCGATAAAATTAGGGCCGAAGGAAAATATTGGTCCGATAAGCGAACATCAGCTCGATTTGAGGAATAAATATAATTGGACTCATCCCTAAAGAAGAGGGTTTGGCTTGGTTCTGGTAGTTTGACAAATGAGCCGAGTGTGGTTATAATGAATAATGGTTAATAATTGATTGCTGATGATTGGTTAAAAGTAAGAAAAACTCCGGGGTAAAAAATGTTTGAGCGTTTTACAGATCGAGCACGAAAGGTTATGGCGCTGGCCAATCAGGAGGCGCAGCGATTTAATCACGAGTACATAGGGACCGAACATATTCTTCTGGGCTTAGTCAAAGAAGGCAGCGGCGTTGGGGCAACGGTTCTTAAGAATCTGGATGTCGATATAAAGAAGCTGCGGCTTGAGGTGGAGAAGCTGGTTAAGAGCGGGCCTGATATGGTTACAATGGGTAAGCTGCCGCAGACGCCGCGAGCCAAGAAGGTCATCGAGTACGCAATTGAAGAGGCCAGGGCACTTAACCATAATTATGTCGGCACCGAACATATCTTATTAGGTCTGCTTCGAGAGAGCGAAGGGATAGCAGCCCAGGTCCTTATGAATCTTGGTTTGAAGCTTGAGGATGTTCGTCAGGAGGTTTTGAATTTGCTTGGAGCGGGAGTAGATGATGAGCCGGCCGGATTAGGGATGAAGATGGGGCCGACCATTGGCCGCGGCAGGCCAAAGAGCAAGACCCCTGCGCTGGACAGCTTCGGCAGAGACTTGACACAGTTGGCGCAAAATGATGAGCTTGACCCTGTAATCGGCAGAAAAAATGAGATTGAGCGGTTGATACAGATACTTTGCAGACGTACGAAGAACAATCCGGTTCTTTTGGGCGAAGCGGGAGTTGGTAAGACTGCTATTGTCGAGGGTCTCAGCCAGCAGATAGTCAACAAGCAGGTGCCTGAAATACTCAAAGACAAACGTATTGTGGTGCTGGATTTGGCGATGATGGTGGCAGGCACGAAATATCGTGGCCAGTTCGAGGAGCGGATAAAGGCGGTCATTAACGAGGTTAGAAGGGCCAAGAATGTTGTTCTATTCATCGATGAGCTGCATACCCTTGTAGGGGCCGGCGGGGCAGAAGGTGCTATCGATGCCTCGAATGTGCTGAAGCCGGCTCTGGCCAGAGGCGAAGTGCAGTGCATCGGGGCTACGACTTTAGATGAATATAGGAAACATATCGAGAAAGATGGCGCTCTTGAGAGGCGGTTCCAGACGATAATTGTCGAGCCGCCCTCAAAGGATGAGACCCTGGATATTCTAAAAGGGCTTCAGGACCGCTATGAGGCGCATCACAGGGTTCGGTTCACCGATGAGGCACTCTATCAGGCGGTTGAGCTATCAACCAGATATATTACCGGCAGATGTCTGCCTGATAAGGCGATAGATGTGGTCGATGAGTCCGGTGCAAGAGTTCGGATTAAAAATATGACTCCGCCACCGGATTTGACTGAGATTGAAGAGAAAATCGAGAAGCTGCAGAGAGAAAAAGATGAGGCGGTTAAAAACACTGACTATGAACGGGCAGCGGCATTGAGGGACGAGGCCCAGAAGCTTTTGGATGAGAAAAATCAACTGCACAAGAAGTGGTATGAGGAGAATAAAGAGGCCACCGGCGTGGTGGATGCGGAGACCATTGCAGAGGTCGTCAGTAATATGACGGGTGTTCCGTTGACGCGGCTGGAGAAGAAGGAGACCCAGCGGTTGCTGGAGCTTGAAGCTGAGCTGCATAAGCGGGTTGTTTCGCAGGATGATGCCATCGGTGCCGTAGCCAAGGCGGTCAGACGAAGCAGAAGCGGTATGAGGGACCCGAATCGCCCGATGGGCTGCTTTATATTCCTCGGTCCCAGCGGCGTTGGAAAAACACTTCTTGCAAGGGCGCTGGCGGAGTTTATGTTCGGCGATGGGAGTGCCCTGATGCAGATAGATATGAGTGAGTTTATGGAGAAACACAACGTCAGTCGTCTTGTAGGGGCACCTCCGGGCTATGTGGGCTATGAAGAAGGTGGGCAACTGACCGAAAGAATCAGACGGCGGCCTTACGCCGTGCTGCTTCTGGATGAGATAGAAAAGGCGCATCCGGATGTTTATAATATGCTGCTGCAGATTATGGAGGAAGGCCGGCTAACCGACAGTTTCGGACGGCACGTTGACTTTAAAAACGTCATTCTTATTATGACCAGCAACATCGGTGCGGACTTGATTAAGAACAGCAGCGGCTTTGGTTTCGGCAAGAAGACCCCTGATGCAAATTACGAGAAGATGAAAGAGACGCTTCATAAGGAAGTCGAGCATCATTTTCGGCCGGAGTTCTTAAATCGACTTGATGACACGATAGTCTTCAGGGCGCTGACCAAAGAAGACTTGCAGACCATCGTCGATTACGAGTTTGCGAAGGTGTTTAAGCGGCTGACCGAGCATGGTTTGGAACTGGAATTAACCGAACAGGCCAAGGAGTTCCTCATCGACAAAGGTTACAGCCCGGAATTTGGCGCCAGGCCCCTGCGAAGAGCCATCGAGCACTACATAGAGGACCCGCTCTCGGAAGCGGTGCTGCGAGGTGAATTCGAAGGCAAAAAGCTTATAAAGATTGAGGTGCAGGATGAAGAGCACTTAAGACTTGAGGGCTTTGAGGTCGCCGAATCACAGAAAAGCGAACACAAAGAAAAGAAAAAAAAGGAAGAAGTAAAAGGTAAAAAGTAGTTATCGGCGTTTTACCTTTGCTTTTTGGTTTTTTTGTCACTCTTTCATTGTTTGAATTTCTATTAGGCTTTGCTGTTGGGCTAATAGTGTTTTGAATTTTTGCTTGTCTATCCATTCTACGCTTCCATCCAGTCGCAGCACGATGAATCCACTACTTAAGAGCAACGAGTGGTAGTTTTTTTCAGTGTAAGCCAGAATTTCATCAGGGGGACAATCAAAGTCGATCCAGCGGGCTCTATATCGCAAATTTCCAAGCCGATCGTTGCCCTGCAAATTTTCTCTGTTACTGTCAAGATAGGATTGCGGAGGCACTGAGCCGTACTTATTTCGGTAGTCAAGAACTTCTTGACCGAGCTGTTCCATTGCCCGCGTTGCCTCTGAGCGGTTGACCCAGTCTTTCAGGTTAACCATTGCCAGAACTGCAACGGCTGTGATGGTTATTATGACCACAAAATCTATTAGGACAGTTTTTTGCCGTCGGTTCACCTCGTTAAAAACCTTTCTTTTTTTTATATTGTTTTGCCCTTTTTATATTACTCGGTTTTTCATCGAGCTTCTAACGAAGTTCGTATTTGGTGTTTGCTATACGAGTCGAGCAGGACTTTATGGTTTTATTTTTACTCTGTTGTCTTGAGCCAGTATTTTCCCTTCCGCAAACAGTTTTATTGCCTGTGGATATGCGATGCATTCCTGCTGAAAGACTCTTGCGGCAAGAGTATCGGGCGTATCGTCGTCTTTAACCTCGCAGCATCGCTGGACGATTATAGGTCCTTTATCGTATTCGTTTGTGCAGAAATGCACTGTGCAGCCGGTTATTTTGCAGCCGGCCTTCAGAACCGCCTCATGGATGTGATGACCCCACATACCTTTTCCGCCGAAGCTCGGCAAAAGGGCCGGGTGTATGTTCATCACACGGTTGATGTATCTTTGGGGTATCTTCCATAGGCACAGCCAGCCGCCCTGGACGATGAGGTCAACATTTGCAGTAGCAAGTTCTTCTTCGATGCGTTTGCTGAACTCGTCTAAGTTGGGATAATCCTTTTTGCGGATGATTTTTACATTTAGTCTGGCGTTTTTTGCCCTTTCGACCCCGGCCACGGTTGAGCGTGAGCTTATTACGACGGCAACCTCGGCGTTTAGCTTGCCCTGTTTAATATATTCAAGAATATTCATCAACGTTGTGCCGCCACCGCTAATCAACACACCAAGCCGGACAGGTTTTTCGTTTGGTGTGGCTGGTTCCGCCTTGGCCTCGATATCCTGCTGGAGATTCAAGACCTGGTTTACGAGCTTGTCGGCTTCTTTGTTTTTGTCTCTGGTAACGTGTTGAACCTTCCAGTTTTCAAAGTCGCCGAGCAGATTGACGGCCTGTTGAAAAAGCGGTCTGATGTTTTCGCTCTTTACTTTGTATTCGCCGTTAACCTGTTTGACAAGCAGTTCGCTGTCGCTGAAGACCTTTATTTTTTTAGCGCCGATATTTTTTGCAGCCTGGAGGGCATTGGAAATTGCGGTGTATTCAGCCACGTTATTGGTGGTTTCACCGAGGAACATGCCCTTTGCACACAATTGGTTTCCATCTTTGTCTGTTAAAATGAAACCGGCAGCGGCTGGGCCCGGGTTGCCCCTGCTTCCGCCATCTATATAAGCAATTACTTCAACCGGCAATATACCTGCTCCTATTTAAATAGATGATTATTGATTATTTGAAAGGCCATAAGAAACAGTTAATCAACCGAGTCCTGAAAACCGCCGAGCACGAGTATTCGCGTGCAATTAGGACAGCGAATTATATCGTCTTTAGTCATAAGCAGATTAACGCACTCAGTCGTGATGCCCATAAAGCAGCCGCCGCAGGTATATGCCTCTGTTTTGCCCTGTTGTTTTTCAATCACTGCCAGCGCTTCACCATCGTATGTTTCGGCAACACGCTTGAAAACCCGCAGTGGGTCGTCGGGTATATTCTGTGCGAGCTGGTCCCATTCGGTCTGAATTTGCTCGATTTCGGCCTCGTATTTAGTTGCGAGCTGCTCTGCTTGCTTTCTGGTTTGCTCGAGCAGCTGTTTTTGCTGTTCTATCTCGTCTTTTATTTTTTCACGTTCGGCCTCGTCTGCCTCGATATCTTTCATCAGCTCCAAAATCTGGGTTTCGATTTTGGAATTGTCGGCCTTGGTTGTATTAAGCTGGGTCAGGACCGCGGCATATTCCTTGTTTGTCTTTGCGGCATTGAGAGAAGCTCTTAGCCTGGCTATTGCCTCATCCCTGCTGGCAAGTTCCAACTCCAGACGGTCAGACTGGATCCTGGCTAATTGAATCTCTTCGTTTTTGGCAGTGAGTGCGTTCTGGAGCGTCCTAACCTGATTTTCCTGAATGATTACGTTTCTTCTGCATCTTACAAGTTTTGCCTTTACAGTTCGCAGACGATTCTCAACACTTTGAAGTTTTACAAGGGCATTTAATACAGGTCCCATTTACGCTCCTTTGTGCTGCCGACTGAAATTCTTAAACCAACCATTATGGGCGTTTATATTTTAATCTGCAACAAAAATTTTTCTGTTTTTGTCTTTTGTGGCCTCCTTATATATAATTGCTGCGTTATGAAGGCGCTATTGAAAGGGCTTATTCGAGCTGAAACGACCGGTTGGAAGGGTGAATTGGCTGCGGCGGAGATAATCTCGGACGAGCTTGGCCGATTTGGGATAGATTCGGTGATAGATAGCTGGGGGCAAAACAGGGCGAATATTACCGCTCAAGTACAATCGGGAGGGCGTAAGGGTGCGGTTTTATTCGCCTGCCATCTCGATGTTGTCGGCCCTGGCGAGGCGGACTGGAGGAATCCGCCGTTTGAGGCGGTTGAAAGCAAAGGCAGAATCTACGGGAGGGGCTCGGCAGATATGAAGGGCGGAATTACCGCCGTCGTATCCGCTATCGGCCAGATTGTTAAATCGGGCACGAATTTGAAGGGCGACATTGTATTTTTTGCCGCTGCGGGTGAGGAGACCGACAGCTGCGGGGCGAAGAGATTTATCCGCGACAGCAGCAGGCGGCTGCCGGAATTAGTCGGCGTGGTTATCCCTGAGCCGACGGATTTTGAGATTGTTACCGCGCATCGAGGACTACTATGGCTTAATGTTAAAACCAAAGGCAGGGCCGCTCACGGCTCGACGCCGCAGTTGGGTGTAAATGCGATAAGTTCAATGAGGGTTTTATTAAACGAATTAGAGGGTTATAAAATTCAATTTGAGCCGCACGAGCTATTAGGTGAAAGTTCTATGAGTATCAACACAATTGCCGGCGGTGAGGAGATTAATGTTGTTCCGGATGAATGCAGTATCGGGATAGATATTCGCACGCTGCCGGCGCAGAATCATCAGGAAGTAATTTCCGATTTTGAAAGAATCTTTGCGAAGTTAAAAAGCAGAAATTCTCAATTCGACGCAGAGGTTTCTATTGTGCGGGAGGTGGGGGCGCTGGAAACTGATAATAACTGCGGCTTTGTCAGGGATTTTTGCTCTGCGGTTGGAGTCAGCGAAACCAAAGCGGTGGGTTTTACCACGGATGGGCCTTTTTTTGCCTCGTTGGGTGTACCGGTGGTAATCTTTGGGCCGGGTAAGCCGGAAGTTTGCCATAAGCCGGACGAATATATTGATATCGCTGATGTAGAAAAGGCGGTTGAATATTACAAAAAGGTCATTTTGAGATTTTTGACCTGATAGGAGCGTATTTTGCCGGCGGGTGAATTCTGTCGTTAGAAATAGAGGTGGTAAAATGGATAATCAAGAGTTCGGCGGGGACAAGAAGCTGCCAATGAGAACGCTGCTGGCCAAATATGAAAGAAAATTTATCGATGCTAACGTATCAAAGTTTCCCGGGTGGATAGAAGGTTATCATTTAACGCTGATGACCATTCCGCTGTCGGTGGGTTTAATCGTATTTGGGTATCTTGCGAGAGACAATTATGCGTGGCTCTGGCTGTCATCGCTGATGTTGGTCTTGCAGTGGTTCACAGATTCTTTTGACGGGGCTTTAGGCAGATTCAGAGATACAGGGATTCCCAAGTGGGGATACTTTATGGACCATTTCCTGGATTTTGCATTTATGAGCTCTATATTCATCGGTTATTCGTTTCTGGTTGAGGGTGTAAGTAAAGAAATCGTTTATCTGTTTATTGTCGTGTTTGGCTGTTTTATGGTGAGTTCATACTTGGCGTTTGGAGCGACCAACGAATTTAAGATAACATACTTGGGAGCGGGGCCGACCGAAATCAGAATCTGGTTTATCGTGCTGAACTTTTTGATAATGAGGTTCGGCACCGGTTTTATCGAAAAAGTTCTGGTTTTACATCCTTGTAGTATCTATCGTCTTCTTATGTATAGTTGTATATAGGACACAAAAATATATCTGGAAAATAGATATGCAGAACAAAAAAGTCAGCCAAAAGTGATGCAGAGACAGACACAGACGGCTGGTAGCGAGGAGAATCTGCTAATGAATCGCAGGGAGAGACTTAGAAGATGTTATTTTAACGAGGAATTGGACAGGCCCGGAGTTTACAGTCGAACGCTGTTTCCCGAAGGAGACCCCAGCTACGATAAGCTCAAGGCCTATCTTGCCGCCCATAGCGAACTAAAACACACTTGGCCGGCCGTCCAAATAGAAAGTGACTACCCTATGGACGTTGTCATTAAGCCCTATTCAGATGACCTGGTGCGTCAGATAACGACGCTGCACACGCCGAAGGGTGATCTGGAAAGCCGCGAGCGGGTTCGTATAAAAGGTCACGACCAGGAGCCGAATATGGCAGAGAGCTATATGCTCAAGGACCGTCAGGACGCCGAGAAATATCTCTCGCTGCCGATGCCGGAGGTTGGCGGTGACGTGAGCTCATTTTTCAAGGCCCAAAAGCAGGTCGGCACCGCCGGCATCGTAGATGTTGATATGGGTGCAAACCCGGCCGGCTTGGCAGCGACGCTGTTCGGGCCGCAGCAGTTTGCAATAATGAGCGTAACCGACAGAGACATAATCCATCGCCTGTGCGAAAGACGGATGACGATTATGTTAAATCGGCTCAAATACTTGTTCAGTAAAGGTGTTGGCCCATTTTTTTCCACACTTGGAGAAGAGCTGGTCTGTCCACCGCTACATAGCCCAAAAGATTTCCGCGAGTTTAATGTGAAATATGATAAGCCGATTGTTGACCTGATACATAGTTCGGGTGGGCGAGTTCATATTCACTGCCACGGCTCAATCAAGAAGGTCTTGCAGGATTTCGTCGATATGGGGATAGATGTGCTGCATCCGTTTGAGGCGCCTACAATGGGGGATATATTGCCTTCTGAGGCCAAGGATATGGCGCGCGGCAAATTGTGCCTCGAAGGAAATATTCAGATTGACCGGATGTATAATGCCACGCCAGAGGAGATAAGAGAGGAAACCCAGCTTTTGATTGAGGCTGTGTTTGACGACCACAAGGGGCTTATTGTAAGCCCGACCGCCTCGCCGTATATATACGGAAAGGGCGAGGATTGTTTCCCACAATACAAAGCGATGATAGATACCGTGCTGCAGTGGGCCGGGTGAATTGAAGTACCCAGCCAATTGCTGCATTCAAAGGGACAAAACAAAAATCAATTGCAGTGGTGGTGCTGGGTTTGTCGATTATTAAGATATGCCTTATGTTGAAGCGATTTTAGCGCTGTTTGCCATTGTTGACCCGATAGGCAACATACCCATACTCATTGACGTTGCCGAGCACACACCCGAAGGTCAAAGCCAGAAGGCCTTCAACACCGCTGTAACCGTTGGCGTGATAATCCTGTTAGTCTTTTCATTTGCCGGCAATTGGGTACTCAATCGTATCTTTCACATTCAGTTAGCCGACTTGCAGCTTGCCGGCGGGGTGCTGCTTTTGATTATCGCCATTGACCATCTGATATTCGGGTCGCTGCGGCGGTCGATAGCGGTCAAGGGCACGCTGGGGCCTTATGAGATTGGCTGTGTGCCGCTGGCCTGTCCGCTTCTTGCAGGTCCCGGTGCAATGGTAACCAGCTTAACAACGCTTGAAAGGTCCGGTGCGGCACAGGCGGTAGTTGCAATCGCCGTGGTCTTCGGGGTGCTGTGGCTTATAATGCGGTTTATCCGGACGGTGCACAAGGTTCTCGGCAAAATGGTCTGCACCGTATTTTCGAAGGTGATGTGTCTGTTCATTGCTGCGATTGGCGTGCATATGATAATGTCGGGCCTGCAGTATTATTTCGCCGCCCCCAAATGACACTTTGAAACTCTTGGCTTGATCAACGTTGTTTTTGTAGTGCTATTGTGTGTTCTCGCTTACCTCAGGTATCCCAGTGAACGCAGTCTCTCCTGCTGCTGAGGCGTCAATGGTACCCTTTCGGTCGAAACCTTAGAGGCTAACCACTCGTTGACCTCGGTTTGCTGTTGCAGAATCTGCGCCAGTTGCTCTACTTTCTCACTGTGCTGTTTTGAAAGTTCGTTCTGTTCCAGCGGGTCTTTAGCCACATTGTAAAGCCGTCGCTGAGCTGTACTTGGCGTAATCATCAGCTTCCAATCACCCAGGTAAAGCGTTTTTTGTTCAGGCCCCAGCTTTACACCTTCAGCAAAGGCCGGTATGGGTTTTTTTGAATCGTCGCCTGCGATTCTGTGGAGAAGCGTTCTTCCCTGCAGGGACTTTACTTTTGGCAGTTTCAGTTGGTCGATGAGTGTCGGCATCAAATCTATAAGGCGAACCGTCCCGCGAATCCTTTTTCCAGGCGTTAGCATCGTAGGGTATCGCAAAAACAGCGGCACGTGTAGTTCTGGATGGTATACACTCAAGCCGTGGTCCCAGCATTCGTGTTCTGCCAGAGACTCTCCGTGGTCGGCAGTTACTATCACATACGCGTCATCCCAAAGACCCATCTGCTGCAGCTTGACTTTGAGGTTGCCTATGTGGTAATCAACCTGGCGAATCCCCGCATCGTACCGTGCGGCCCAATATTCCTGATAATCCACCAATCGTTCATGTCGTTCTCTGTTCGCAAAAACCGATGGTAATGTAAAAAGATAGCCCAAATTCTTCAATTCACTCTCTGATAATCTGCGTTTGCCGGGCATTGCTTCGACCCGGTCGAGCAGTGGGTCGAGGAACTCTGGGCCGGCATTGTATGGGCCGTGCACATCCATATAATGCAGGAAGCAGAAAAACGGCTTGTTCGGGTTGTGTTCCTTAAGCCAGGCAACTACAGCGTCGTTAACTACATTACCCGGCGTGGTGTTCCGAGCAAAACTGGAATCAAAGTGGTCGAAACCTTGGGCAAAGCCAAAATCACGTATAATAAATGGATTGGCAACAAAAGCCGCCGTCGTATAGCCAGCCTGCTGCAGGACTTCAGCCAGAGTTACAAATGAGTCATTGAAAACCGTTACCTTCGCCTTACCACGATGTATTGAGTCGAATGCCTTACTATAGTCCACTACCATATGGACGCCCGGGTAATATGAACAGAACAACGATGCCATTGACGGTTGCGTCCACGGTGCCTGGACGATGGCCCGCTCGAAGACCACCGCTTCGGCTGCAATCGCATCCAGTGCCGGACTATGCTGACCGGAATGGCCGTAGCAGCCCAACCGGTCGGCTCGCAGCGCATCTATGAGAATAAACAAAATATTTGGTCTTTTGCGCGGGTGTCGACGGCCACAGCCATTCAGCCAGAAGCTGCTCGTCAGGACCGCTGTCAGGCTGCCCTGCAATCCGCATTTTAATAACTGACGCCGGGTCAGTTCTTTTTGTGAACCTCGCTTGTGTTTCATACCTGAGATATGCCCTCCTTTGTTGTCTTAATATGGCATTTATTTTCGAATTGTCAATTTAAAATTCGAATTGGTCCTCGAAAACGGTTTTGAAATCGTAAGCATCGTTGAAGTCATCGATTGAATCGGTCGGCTGGGCGCTCATCCATTCGTTTTTTATCATAAGGTAAACGATTTCGCCGAAATCGCCGGTGCTTTTTACGCCCCAGGTGTTAAGCACCAGCATCGCCAGTCTGCCCCACTTTTTGACAGCCAATTCCGCAAGTGCTTTACAAAGTGCCTGGCCTCTGACATGGCTTGGCTCAGCGGCGGCTTTCTTTGCAGTGTAACCGAGTCCCTCATAGACAAACCTTATCGCATTGGGACTGTATCTGCTGTCTTCTCTGGCGATTTCTTCGAGTCTTTTTTTCATTCTTATTGCTAAAGCACCTTCTGTCCGGGCCTTGCTCCGGTGTCGGCTGAGAGTATGAAGATGTCTTTTCCGCCGGTGCCGGCTGCCAGAATCATACCCTCTGAAAGGCCGAATCTCATCTTCCTGGGCTTTAGGTTGGCCAGATAGATTACGATTTTGCCGACCAGTTCATCGGGTTTATAGGCAGCAGCGATGGCGGCCAAAACGGTTTTTTGCGGCCCGCCTACGTCTAAATCCAGACGCAGCAGTTTGTCGGCGCCCTCGACCGGCTCGGCCTTTATTACCTTTGCGATTCGCAGGTCAATCTTCCCGAAATCTTCAATGGTGCACTCCGGCTTTATCGGCTCGGTGGGACCTGGCTGTGCTTCCGCCGGGGTCGGCGGTTTTTTAACTTCCGTTTCTTTACTTTCCTCTATCATCGCATTCACCTGTTCCTTGTCGATTCGTTCGGCTAATCGTTCAAAATCGTTTATTTTATGGTTCTGTAATAACGTTTCGACGTCTGCAAATTTCAGGTCACCGACGTTGAGAAATTTTTCTATTTTTTGTGCAAATTCGGGCAGGATGGGTTTCAGGTAAATTGTCAGGATGTGTACGGCATTTATCACGGCGGTTAGGGTCGTTCGTGTTTTTTCCAAATCGGTTTTTACCGTTGCCCACGGCTGATTTTGCTCGACGTAGCGGTTTGCATCGTCGGCCAGGGCGGTAACCGTTCGGACAGCAGCGGCATAATTAAGGTCTTCATAGTTGCGGATAATCTGGTCCTTTGCGGCGGCGAGCTTGTTGATTAACTGTCTTCCGTTATTGTCCAGTTGGCCGAGCCGGCCGGTTAGCTTTTTTGTCAGCATCGGGCCTGAGCGTGAGGCAAGGTTTGCGAACTTGCCGACCAAGTCAGAATTGGTCTTGTTCAGGAAGTCCTCTATGCTTAAATCTATGTCTTCGATACCGGCGGTTAGCTTGCTGGCGTAGTAGTATCGCAGCGCCTCGGGCGGCAGATGTTTGAGAAAGGTGCTCGCCTTTATAAACGTGCCGCGTGATTTGCTCATTTTTTGGCCGTTCACGGTCAAAAAGCCGTGGACGAAGAGCTTGTCGGCGGGTTTGAAGCCGGCGCCGATTAGCATTGCCGGCCAAAACAGGGCGTGAAAATACATAATGTCTTTGCCGATGAAATGGTAGAGTTCGTATCTGTCATCGCTTTTGGCTGCGGCGTCGTGCTGTTCCGGCCAGATTTTGTCGAAATCCAGACCTGTTTTATCGCAGTAGTTTTTCATCGACGCCATATATCCGATGGGTGCGTCCAGCCAGACGTAGAAGAATTTGTTTTCTTCGCCGGGTACCTTAAAGCCGAAATAAGGCCCGTCGCGCGATATGTCCCAGTCTTTCAGCCCCGCCTTGAACCATTCGTCGAGCTTGTTCGCAACCGACTTTTGCGTGTATTCTTTGGCAATGAGGTCCTTTAGTTGTTGTTCGTAATCGGCGAGTTTGAAGAAGTAGTGCTGTGAGGTTTGCAGGGTCGGTCTGGCCTTGCAGGTTGAGCAGTAAGGGTTAATCAAATCGGTAGATTGATAAGTTGCGCTGCAAAGCTCACAGGAATCGCCGTATTGGTCCTCGGCCTTACACCGCGGGCAGGTGCCGCGGATATATCTGTCGGGCAGTGACATCTTGCAATTTTCACAATACGGCTGTTCGACGTCTCGTTTGACGATTGAGCCGGCTTTATTCAGGCGATTAAAAATCAGTTCGCTGAAATACCTGTTTTCGGGCGAGTGGGTAGAGTAATAGTTGTCGAATTCGACGAAAAAGCCGTCGAAGTCTTCTCTGTGTTCTTTATGTACCTGCTTGATTAGCTCTTCTGAGCTTACCCCGGCATCGCGGGCACTTATCATAATGGCGGTGCCGTGAGTGTCATCGGCGCAGAAGTAAAGGCACTGGTTGCCGCAGATTTTCTGAAATCTAACCCAGATGTCGGTCTGGATGTATTCGACGAGGTGGCCTATGTGTATCGGGCCGTTTGCGTAGGGCAGTGCCGATGTTACAACGATTTTGCGGGACATAGTTTTTCCTTAAGATTGCTGGTCTTGATTTTTACTGGTATCGCGGCTGTTATTATTTGGCGCACTGTCTTGATTTTTGTCATTCGATGTATCATCTTGTTTTTTCTTTTTAGTTGTTGGTGCTGAAATTACCTCAAGCTCTTCTATGCTGATAGCCGTTTTTGTTCCATTATCGTGTTCGACCACGACAAGCTGAGTCAATATGTGTGTGCCTACGACTTTGCCTTCACCGTATTTGGTTTTTACCCTCGTGTTTTTTCTCGGCAGCCGTTTTTTAAGTTCTGTGTAAGTTTTGTCTTCATAGAGCAAACAGCACTTTAATCTGCCGCAGTATCCGGAGATTTTTGAAGGGTCGAGCGTCGCCTTTTGCATCTTTGCCATTCGCATATTGACCGGCTTCAAGGCCTTAAGGAACCTCTGACAGCAGCACTGTTGGCCGCAGCTTTCCACATCGCCGAGCAGCTTGGCCTCATCGCGCGAGCCGATTTGGTGCATTTCGATTCTCGTCTGATATTCGTGTGCGAGCTTCTTTACCAGCTCGCGGAAATCCACTCGCCCGTCGGAGGCAAAGTAGAAGATGATACGCTCGCCTCCGAATATGTGTTCTGCTTCGATTATTTTCATTGGCAGGTCCAGTTCTTTGATGAACCGTCTGCAGCATTCCGTCTCTTCTTTTGCGATTTTTTCAAGGTGTCTTTCCTCACTTATGTCGTCAGCGGTTGCGAAGCGGATGAATCTGCCGGCAGGGTCAACAGAAAGGTCGATACCGCTGCCGTTGAAGTATTCTTTGAGCCGGTCGCTGCTTAGCTTAAACTGCCCGGCCCTGTAGGCAGTAAGTTGCCCTACCAGATGGCCTAATTCAAGGCCTTTGTCGGTTTTTACCACGATGCGAGTAGGCAGTTTAGGTATCTGGCTTTCCTGGTGCTCGAAGAGGCCGAGCGTATTCATTCGGCCACAGCGAACCAGCATATATTTCTTGTTTTTTGCCTGCTTTTGCTTTGTTGCTGTTGTTTCTGCCATTAAGGTTACCTGAAAGTTAGCGCCTGTATTGTATTAAGCTATTACCTTATCAGGCCCTTATTCTATCAGAAACGGCGAGATTTAACAATAGCTGCTCGAAAATAAGTCTTTCGTTGACGGCGGCATCAATCCATCGCATCGTCTCGTAGCAATCGGCGATTTTTTCTGCTAATTGCTCGGTGTCGAAGCGCTCGGCCAGCTTTTTTATCTGCTCTTTCTGGTCGAAGTTGACAAGGGGCCTGTCCGGCGTGATGTTCAGTATCATTGCATCGTGCAGGGCTGATATGATTATTTGCAGGAGGGTCTTTGCGGCCCTTCGATTTATATCTTTTTTACTGATAGCTGCTTCGAGCTTGGCCCAGATGCCGGCAATCTTTTTACTTTCGTTTAGGAGCCATTCGGCCAGTTCCAGTGCCTCGACAAGCCGGCAGTCGGCCAGGGAGTTTATCAGCTCTTTTTTGCATTTGTATAGGTTCGCATCGGCCAATTCGAGCTCGGCCCATTGACAGGCGCTGCCTAAACTGCCATGGGCAAGCCGGGCGAGGTATTCGGCCTGGTTTTCCTTGAGCCCCGTTTCTCTTATTTGCTCAATTATCTTCCCTTCGGGCAGCGTTGAGAAACGAATTATCTGGCATCTTGACTTAACGGTCGGCAGCAGTTTCTCCAGACGCGTGCAAATCAGTATTATACAGCAGTATTCGGGCGGCTCTTCGAGGACCTTGAGTGAGCAGTTCTGAGATTCCCTGTTTAGTCTTTCGGCTTCACTGACGATAAACGCCTTTCTTTCCGATAGGGTCGGCTTAATTGGTACTTTCTCAATCAGGAATTCCCGAATGACATCAATCGGCAAATCGACAGGCGGCGGCTTACCCTTGCCGTCTTTAGTAAATTCCCGCAGCTCCTTATAAACGTTATTGAAGTCGGGATGTGAGCCGGCCTCGAACGCTCGGCAGGATTGACAGGCACCGCAACTGTCGGCAAAATCGTCTTCCACGACTGGGTTTTCACAGAGCAGCAACTTGGCGAATTGACGGGCGGTCTTGAATTTGCCGACACCTTCGGGGCCGGCGAAGATATATGCGTGCGGGACCTTGCCGGCAGCATACGCCCTTTGCAAGATTGAAATTGCCTTATCCTGACAGAAAATCTCTTTAAGTGACATAGTGAAAAGTTAAAAGTAAAAAATTAAAAGTAAAAATTGCTTTTATACCGAGACTTTTTTGATTACTTCTATTACTTTTTTGTGCACTGTTTCGATATCGCTGGTGGCGTCAAGTACGACAAAATTCTTCTGCTGCTCGGCCAGTTTCAAAAATCCTTCGCGGACTTTCCGGTGATAGCTGTCGCCTTTTTGCTCCATTCTGTCGAGCCGGCGGTTCAATCTCTTTGAGCCGGTTTCGAGGCCAACGTCGAGGATGATGGTCAAATCCGGCCAGGGCTTTTCGAGGCAGTCTGCTGCGATTTTTATGGTTCTTTCGATGCCGAATCCGCCGGCGTGGCCCTGATAGGCGCAGGTGCTGGAAAGCCATCTGTCGAGGACGACGCATTTTTTCTGCGCAAGGGCAGGGACTATCTTTTCCTGCCAGAGCTGCATTCTTGCAGCCATATAGAGCAGCACTTCCGCCGACGTGCTCATTGCGAGATGTTCGGGGTTGAGCAGGATTTGGCGAATCTTTTCGCCGATGGCTGTTGTGCCGGGGTCGCGAAAGGTCTCGACCGCAACGCCCTGTTCCCCAAGCCATTCAGCTAAAAGTTTCGTCTGCGTGGTCTTTCCGCAGCCGTCCGGCCCGTCAAGAACTATAAATTTGCTGGAAAACTTGTTTTTCAAAAGTTATTCCTTCAAATCTCTATTTGTGTATTTTCGCAAATCTTCAAAATCCAGGGAAACCGGCTTATTATCATACACTAAGTCAAGAGAGCCGACAAACCTTACTGCCGTTACCGCTATAATTAAACCAATAAAGCATGTTGTAATAGAGGTAACAATTCTAAAAATGAGTTGTGGGGTTGTTATTGTGCCATAGAGTGTTCGCGAGAACATCCAGAGGTAAGGAAATGCCATATTAAAACAGAACAATACAATTAATGCCCCGGCATCCCTAAGCCTACACTTTTTGAGAAACTTGAAGCTTTCGAAAGCACGACAATCAAGAACTATTACTAATGCAGGTAGGAGTAGTATGAATTTCATCAGAATAATGTTAATTACTAAAACTAACAAGGAGATATTATGGAGAATGTCTGTTTCTCCAGGTGCAGTTGGCTTGCCAGCTAAACGAATACTCAGCAACGTCAATGTCAAAAGAGGTATCGCATACAGTAAACCTAAGACAATCATTCTCCATAAAAAATGCAGGCCTGTTCGTAACAAAACCGCAATAGACTGCCGTTTTCGTCCTTCTAAATAGACTGTTCGAAGAAAACCGGAACGAAGCACTATTGTTACAACCATTAAGGCGAGCCGAAAGCAAGTGGCGAGAACTGTTAAACTCAGCGCTGAATCATATTTTAGTTTTGTAAGTAGCTTACTCAAAAATGGCAACAAGACAGTAAGCCCAATAATGAGTATTACTTCTGGCCAGCGGGCTTTAAGGATTGTTAGTGTTTTTTTGATTTCGGTCATAGGTTTCTATTTGCCCCAAAAACCAGATCCTTCGCTCCTTCGACAAGCTCAGGACAAGTTTCGCTCAGGATGACCTTTTGTCATCTTGTCAGTTTGAAATTTTCCTGACCGATGAGTTGTCGCATTTTTCTGCAGAAGTCGAGGTCGGGATTGACGGATAAGTCGCTATCGGCCTTTGCGAGAACCCTGCCTTTGTCTGTTCTCACCGCTACGTAAACGGGACTTCTGCCTCTGTGGTGCAGACAGATGCTTTTTATCGTCGCCACCTTTTCTTTGGTAACGTCCTTGGCGTCCAGCGATATTTTGACCTTCGCAGCTAACTTTTCGGTTACATCGTTCAGAGCTATCAATTCTGCGGCGATGATATTTGGTCTTTCCCTTCTGTAGTCGAGCTTGCCCCGTACAAAAACAACTGTATCCTCGACTAATAAATCGGCGAATTTATTGAGCGTATCGGGGAACAACACCACCTCGGCGGAGCCCTGCAGGTCTTCGAGGATAAAGACGGCCATTTTTGTCCCGGCGTTTCGGCCTCTCTGGGTGATGTGGTATCTTCTCTTTGTTACCATTCCGCCGATAGTAACGGGCTGGTCCTGCCTGGCATCGGCCAATTGTGAGCTGGCCAGCGTCGAGTAAAGGTTTATTGTCTCGGCGTGATGGCTTAATGGGTTGCTGGTTACATAGAAGCCGAGGACCTGCTTTTCGTAAGCTAACATCTGCGGCTCGGGCCAGGGCGCAACGTCGGGCAGTTGCTGATAGTCCTTGGAATAATCACTTTCTTCTGTTATCCGGCCGAAGAAGTTCATCTGTCCGTTCTGCCTGTCGGCCTGCACTGTCGTGCCGATTTGCATTGCTTTTTCCAGCCCTGCGGTCATCTGGGCACGGTTTCCGCCGAGCCGGTCGAAGGCGCCGGCCTTTATAAGCGCCTCGACGACCTGCTTGTTTGCGGCCCTTAAATCGGCATTTTCGCAGAAATGAAACAGCGACTGGAATCGTCCGGTTCTTTCACGGGCGACGATGATTTGCTCGACGGCCTTTTCACCGACGCCTTTGACCGCGGCCAGGCCGAAGCGTATTACGCCCCTTTTCTCACCGCCGTGGCCTTTATAAAGAGGTGTGAAATCGACACCGCTTTCGTTTATATCCGGTGCCAGCACCTCGATGCTCATCTTGGCGCACTCGGCGATGTAGTCAACGACCTTGTCGGTATTGCCCATCTCGTAAGTCAATAGTGCGGCCATATATTCAATGGGCCAATGCGTCTTCATATAAGCGGTCTGGTATGCGATGAGGGCGTAGCGTGTGGAATGGCTCTTGTTAAAGCCGTAACCGGCGAAGCGCTCGATAAGCTCGAAGATTTGCTGGGCCTGGCTTTTGGTCAGCCCTTTATCAACGCAGCCAGCGATGAATCTTTCCCGTTCCTTCGCTATGGTCCTGGCCTTCTTTTTGCTTATCGCCTTAATCAGGGCGTATGCCTCTCGCAGCGGTATATCGCCGAGGCGGTTACAGATGCGCATCACCTGCTCCTGATAGACCATAATGCCGTAGGTCTCGCCGAGGATTTCGGTCATTATGGGATGCGGCAGGTGCCATTTTGCGCCGTGCTTTCGGTCGATATAGTCGCCGATTAGTATCATCGGGCCGGGGCGATATAGTGCGTTTGCGGCGATGAGGTCCTCGATTCGGTCGGGCTTCATCTTCATCAGTAAATCCTGCATACCGCCTGACTCGAATTGGAAAACGCCTTTTGTCCTGCCGCCGGCAAAGAGCTGAAAGACCTTCGGGTCATCGAGGTCGAGTTTTTCGAGGTCGATATCCTGGTCGTGAAGCGTATTGACTAACTGGCGTGCTTGCTCTAATACGCTGAGGGTCTTCAGGCCCAGGAAGTCCATCTTCAGCAGCCCTACCTTTTCAACCATTGGCCCTTCGAACTGGGTTATGATATCGTCGGAGTTGGGCGCCTTATAGAGAGGCAGGAAATCAGTCAGCGGCTCGTCGGCAATGACGACACCGGCGGCATGCACCGATGCGTGGCGGGCGAGGCCTTCGAGCTTTTTGCAGATATCAATTACTTTTTTAGTCTGCTGGTTCTGCTCGTAGGCCTGTTTCAACTGCGGCTCGGTCTTTAATGCCCTGTCGAGCGTTATACCGAGGGATTCAGGGACAAGCTTTGCCAGTCTGTCGGCCTCGCTCAGCGGTACGCCGAGGACTCTGCAGATGTCACGGACGACGGCCCTGGCCTTCATCGTTCCGAAGGTTATGATTTGTGCGACGTGGCCGTACTTGTGGCGAACATAATCGATGATTTTTGCCCGGCTGTCCTGGCATATATCAATATCGATATCGGGCAATTCGTTGCGCTGCGGGTCCATAAATCGCTCGAAGAGCAGGTCATATCGAATGGGGTCAACATCGCACAATCCGAGGCAGTACCCGACGAGCGTACCTACGCCGCTGC
>CAYONQ010000016.1:0-40762 GCA_964405375.1 uncultured Pirellulales bacterium | reverse complement strand
CCGCGGAGTTCGCAGAGAGCGCAGAGACTTTTGGACAGGATGACAGGATTTTTTAGGCCACGAAAAGGCACAAAAAGATTGGCCGCAGAGGGAATCGGCTTCACCGGAGGCGTTTTTCAAACGGCCTGGCCGTCCAAAGTCTTAAACAGTACTCAAAGCAAGCTTCTGCGTTCAGTTCAAAGCCTTTGTCCGGCGGCCAACTTTGTTGGCCGGTGTGAAGCCGGCTTTTGTAGTTGATTATTGATAAATGATGATTGATTATTTGGAAAAGGAGACTGGATACCTGCCTTCGCGGGTACAGGGTTTTGAGTTGAGGGTTGGGAGTTTGGGGATAGTTCGCCGAAGGCGGAGCTTCGATATTTGGTTGAAAGAATTTGTGGTTTTGGGTAGTGTGTAGCAAGAAGTAAAGAAGTACGGAGAGACAAGGTCTTGAGCTACAGCTTCTTACTCACACCTTTAATAAGATTATCGAGGCAGTTAGTCATACTCGTTCCTATTGTTCTGATTTCGTCGGTGGTGAACAAAAGTCTTTGATTTAAGGCTAGGTTTTGTTTTACTTCTCTTGGGGTTGCATTTGAAACCTGTTTAATAATCTTATCTTTGACAATACCTCCCGAATGAACAAGGGCATGGCGACATGCTTGGGCTAGGATAATATTGTTAACATCTTTACTTTTGGCGGGTTCAAACTCAAGGTAGTCGTTGAATGCCTTTGCTATGCTTTGCATGTCCTGAAAACTTATATTCTTTTTTGATAGAAATAAATCGACGACATCTGAATCTGAAACAAGTTGACCAACAGTAACTTTTATTTCTTCTTTTTCCAGCTTTTTAAGGTCTTTGTTTTTTATCTTATTATTTAATGCCTCTCGAAATAAATCTTCAATTGCCGAGCTGAAATAAGAAACCAATAGAACGACGCATTGGTTTAACATTACCTGATAGTGAGGACGTAACGACTCATGTGCACGAATCTTTTCTATCTGTTGCAATTCTCTCTTTACACTACATGAGGGATGGTTGCTTAGATCTCGCTTTTCAAGGAATTTGTCTACCCTCTGAAGAGCTGTTATACAGAATGTTTGAATTATTTCGTCAAATTCCGTCAACTTATAAACAGCACTGACATTTTCTTCGAACGCCTGACGAATTTCTTTTAAGATTGATTTCACTGCTCAGCCCCTAAAAACGAGAATCACGCTAATACTATTTTCCCTCGACGATTTTTATTTCTTCTTCAGTTAGGTTGTAGAGTTGATAGACGAGCCGGTCGATTCGGCTATCGGTGGCGGAGATTTGGCGCTGGAGACGGGTTTTGTCGGCTGGGATTTTTGCTTTTGCCAGCTTTTTGTGCAAATCCAACATCCGGTCAACAAGTTTTACCATTTTGTCATGTTTGGTTTTCTCAGCAAGATTTTTAAAATCAATTGTGCGGATGGGTATTCTTGCAAGCTTCAGGGTGGGAAATTGCGGAATCTTGCCGGCTTCTGCTTTGATCAGTCTTCGATTAAGTGCATAAAATCCCATCAACTTGGAATTGAGAATACCAAGGACGTACTTCATATCATAATTTTGAACTGAATTTACCAGAGAAAGCGTATGGTCTGAAAAATAGCGTTTGTCATCATAGACTGCTTCAATTCGAGCATGTGTGGGTGTATATCTGACAAAAAGCTTTGGTTCGAGAAAGCGGTCTTTTCTTCCAATAACGTTAATTGTATTTCGTCCCTGTTTCTTGAATTGGAGATTAATCTTTTCCTCAAAGCTTTTCGAGTGAATGACGAACGGTCCCCTCCTTCTGAGGCCACTGATTTGTTCCTGAGTAGGGTATAGCAAGGAGTACCGAGAAATATTTGTGCCAAACACACACTTATGAGCATCAGGGTGATTGGGTTTTGCGAGGATAAAGTCTTTTGAGATAACCATTCCGCGAGAAGTGGTCGATATATTTTTCAATAAGTCATTAGGTACGCGCTCGACTTTTTCGAGCAGTGGAGAAAGGGGGTTGTATTGGAAATTATAGTTACTTTCTGAGATTAGTTGGGCGCGTGTCACACTGTAGAGCTTGGAGAAGTCAACGCCATCAATAATCTCGGTTGGTCGATATAAGTCGGTAGATGGTTCCTTGGAGGTTATGAGAACAGTCTGGCTACTGCTCACTTTGCCAAAAGCAGACACGTAGGGTATTATTTTTAGGGGATGGGTCTGCTCGAAAGTGAATTTCCTGATACCTCGGTAGCCGTCCTCGTGTACACTCATGTCGATGATGAGGCCAAGTAAACCCCTAACACACAACAGATCGATGCCGCGTTTCAGAAAGTACATTACGGAGTTAATTCGACGAGTTGGAAACTCTTTGAGGAACTCGGAGTGATCCATTAGATATTTGTACTCAGCCTCATATTCCTTCTTGACTGATTGCTTCGAGTAAAATGCAAGGTATGGTGGGTTTCCGATTATTGCGTCGAAGCCGGGGTTTTTGCGGTTGAAGATTTGTGGGAATTCTTTTTTCCAGTCGAAGGGGTTTATTTTAGCGTGGAGTTCATCGAGATTCCTGCTTTCGCTGGAATGGCCGTTTTTAATAGATTCCTCGGCTTCGCTCGGAATGACAGTGGTTTCAAAGAAGTCGGGGCCGATGAGTGAGTTTCCGCACTTTATATTGTTTGCCAAATCGGGTAAGGCGCGCTGGCGGAAGAGGTGCATTTGATTTTCAACGGTCTCCTGGGATTCGCCTTCGAGGACTTTTAAGAGCAGGCCGAGTTTTGTTACCTCGACGGCCTGTGAGTCGATATCGACGCCGAATATGTTGTTTAAGAGGATTCTTTTTTTCTCGGCGATGGTAAGGAACCACTGGCCGCCTCGGCCTTGATAAATCTTGTTTCTGTGTTTGGCCGGGTCATTGTCAACGTAGAAGTCGCGATGGTAATTGAGCAGATACGTGTATGCGCCGATAAGGAATGAGCCGGAGCCGCAGGCGGGGTCAAGGATGCGCAGGTTTGAGACTTGCTTGGGGGTTAAGAGTTTTTGATTTACCATTTTCAATTTACGATTTACGATTGAAGAATGAGATTCTTCGCTTCGCTCAGAATGACAGGCGGAGTTGTTGAGGAGTTTTGCGACGGTGTTTTTTACGATGTAATCGACGATGTAAGCGGGAGTGTAATAAATGCCGCCTGCTTTTTTAACTTCTGGTTTTTCCTCAACAATCGCCCTGTGGCCTGGGGTTATGCGGATTACCTTGCCTAAAAATTGCTCATAGACGTTGCCGAGGATTTCGGCGGGCAGGACTGAAAATTCATAAGGACTTTGGGGGTAGTAGAGCTTTCGGAAAATCCATTTTAGCGGGTCGTCATCGACGACAAGCTCTAAAGTAAGCTCATCCGGGTCCGGCCTGCCTTTCTCGTAACGGAAATGGAACAGGCCGGAATTGTATTTATCATCGGCCCGTTCAAAAACGCGGCACAGTCGTTGGTAGATAGTGCTGCCGTTGGCCAGTGCAAGCAGTTGGCCATATTGCTCGATGCCTCTATCCTCGCACATCCGCAGGAACAGGATTCTGTCGATGGTTCGCTGGACGGCGAAGTTTATCTCGTGTTTAGAGAGGGTTCTATTTCGCAGTGTAATAATTCTGGCAAGCATAGCTCGCCAAGATTCGATTTCGGCGAGAAACTCAGTATCGACGGTGGTCGTTCCACGTTTGGCTTTGGCGGCAGTGGCGAATTTATCGAAGGAGCCCTTGAGAATCGCTTCTTTGGAGAAGATGTTTGCGATTTCGTCCCAATAGTCAGTGTAGTCTTTGTAGGTATAGTACTTAATGCGTGCAGTAGCTGCTTTGTCGGTGTGCTTCGGACGGGCCTGGCAGTCATAGACGGCGAGTTCTTCAAAATCGGTAAGGATTGACAGCGGCAGCTTTGCGCTCCAAGCGTACCGGCGGAGCTGATAAGCTGGATGGATGTCTTCTTTGATGTCAATGGACGGTTTTTTGGCTTCGAGAAAGAATTTGCGGACACCTCCGATGCGGAAGCTGTAATCGGGGGCTTTGGTAGCGGTTCCGATTTTTATTGCATCTTCGTGTATGACTTCCTTGTAAGCGGGGGCGTAACCACTTTTATTGTTTACATCCCAGCCGAGCGCCTCAAAAAGCGGGTCTATGAATTCTCGGCGAAGCTGGGTCTCGTTGTATCGCTGGTCTTTGTAGGCCTCGATATTTCTGTCGAATGTCTCGATAAGCTGTAAAACCCGTTCGGGAACGGCCATAACCTTTCTCCTGACGGTTTAAACAAAAAGGATTATAAGCCGATTCAGAACAAGGGACAAGAAAAACCTCTGCGGCGTTGAGGCAAACACAGCGAACAACACCAAATATACAAAAAACCCCCGGTGAGCCGGGGGTTAAATGCAAAAACACACCAGTCAATAGACAATCTGCGCTTAGACCTGTTCGGGGATGCGGTAGTTCTTTCGATAGGCCGGCTTTAACAGCTTGTTGGCGTCGTCGCAGTTCGTGAAGGTCTCGGTCTTTGCGTCAAAGAGAAGCTGCTTATTGCCGAGACGGGTGGCGAGGTTGGCCATATGCACGAGCGTAGCGCTGTAGTGGCCGTTCTCGATGTCGCCGTTGGCGGTCTTCCGCGAGCGGATACAGTCGATGAAGTTCGCCTCGTGCATTTCGTTCGGGTACCGGCCGTGCTCGGAAGCGACTGACTCAGCGATAGTCTCATTGCCTTTTCTCTTTCTTTCGAAGGCCTGCCAGCCACCGCCCATTCTGCCGACGAGCATCATCTGGTCTGTTCCGTAGATTTCGATTCTCGTTGCGTTTCTCGGCCAATCCGGGAACTTGTCGGCGAACCGCACATCGGGCCCTGACTTCCAGAAGTAATTTGTGAAGTCGGTGAGCTCCATAGTCATAACGAAGTCTCCGTAGTCGTAAGTTACGACCTCCAGGTCCGGGGTGTCACGGTTGTCGTCATAAAGGAATCGTCCGCCGGCACAATAAGCGGACTTCGGATGCGGCGGGTCTCCGAGGACCAGCCGGGCGAAATCAAGCTGGTGGACGGCACTGTGTCCCATCTCACCGGTACCGTATTCCCAGCACTTCGCCCATCGCTTGTGGACGTATGCGTTGTATGGCCGTTCGGCCGCCGGGCCGAGCCATCTGTCCCAGTCAAGCTCCGGCGGTACGGGGCTGTCGGGCGGCACGTTCCACTTGCCGGCCTCCCGCAGCAGGTTATAGACCTTCACGAGCAGGACCTTTCCGAGCTTGCCGCTTTTGATGTAGTCGCGTGCAGTGTAGCCGTAGGCGGAGCTTCGGTTCTGTGTGCCGCACTGAACGATTCGGTTGTACTTTTTAGCGGCCTCGACCATTTTTCGGCTCTCCCAGATAGTCAGCGAGATGTTCTTTTCGACGTAGACATCCTTTTCGGCCTGGCAGGCCCAGACGGTCGCCAGTGCGTGCCAGTGCTCGGGCGTTGCGATATGCACAGCATCGACATCCTTGTCATCAAGGACCTCTCGCATATCGACGACTCGCTTCGGGATGTAGCCCTGGATTTTCTCCAGCTCGTGCATTGTGCCAACGCCGCGCCTGTCGTCGACGTCGCAGACGTATTTGACCTCGACGCCGTCGAGCTTTGCCATGCTGGTGATGACCTTATGGCCGTAATTGCCGGCGCCGATTATGGCCAGCACCACCTTATTGTTGGCACCGAGCACCCGGCGAGAGACCGGAAAAGCCGTCATACCAAGCGATATGCCTGCCGCTCCACGAATAGATTTGGCTAAAAAACGCCGTCTGTTCATACGTTCCATAATTTTAACTCCTTCCAAAATAGAAGACAGAATTCAGAAGTCAGAATTCAGAAGTTTTTCTGTATTCTGTCTACGGTTTATATAACAGAACCTTACAGGCCTTAATAAAATGGCGCTGTAGTACTAAGTTTCTCCGAGAGGATAATATAGTGGCTGCAAGGACAAAATGCAAGCCAAAAATTGTTTTTCGACCTCTCCAAGCAACCGTTCCCTCTACTGGGTCAATACCTTAACAGCAGGGGGGTTAATCAGCGTCTGATACATAGCGGCGAGCTCGCCGCGGGCGGGCATCTTGCTTTCAGCAATCCATACGTAGTATCGCAGCGTAAGTGGCCGGCCGGGCTGGATTTTCTTCTCGAAGTATGCACCGAACCGCCCGTAGTCACGGTAAGCCGAATATACGGTAGGGCTGGGATTGCCGGGATGGTTGATATGCAGTACGCTGTAATGCCGGTTGTTCAGCCCGTGCGACATCGCCACCCACGGCAGGTCTTTGTCTTTAAGAGGGTCGATGCCGTCTTTGTGAAACAGGTATCTGACCTTGTTCTCTTCGGCGACTTTATCGGTATAGGTGGCGGAGCGTTTGCTGCCGGTGGCGGTATCGTTGTGCGGGCGGTAATGGGTGCCGCCGTGCTCCGGCGCCTTGTGAGCGTCCTCGCCTTTATTCGAAATGAGAAAGACGTCGCCGCCGACGGCCTTCAACTGGGTCTTGAATTCTACAAGCGCAATAGCAGGAGCGGGCTGACGAAATACCGTAACCTGCCGCTGCTCAGTGATGATTGTTCCGTCGTTGCTATCATCCCAGTGAATCAGTGCGCTCGATTTTGCCAGTACCGGCCCTGCGGCCTGCCGGAGAAATCTCTGATGGACCTGGGCGGTGTTGCCCCTGGTCATACCCCAGAAGTCATATTCCTTCCCACCGAACTCTATCCTCGACCAGCCGATAAACAGCCCTCGATGGTGCGGATAAAGGGAATTCGGGTCGCAGTTGGTTATGAGGTTTTGGCCGTCGGCATCGAAAAAATTATAAAACGGCTTGCTGGTCTCAAAGGCGCGTTCTGGTGTTGAAGTGTCTCGGGCGTACATATATTGCATTACCCTGCGACCATCGAGAAGCAAATCGAGGTGGTCCGCCAGCGTGTCCTTCCAAGTAAAACCTTCGCTGCCGGTTTCTTGCCGTCGGCTGAGCTTGGCCACCCAGGTGGTTACGACATCTTTCTTTGCGCACGGCAGTAGCCACCACAATTGTGCTTTTCCATCTTCCATAACAATCTGGCCCGGCACCGAGACGTCACTATTCTGCTGTTTTAGAACTACGGCGATTTGCTCGACGGGCATATTAGCGAACTGTTCGGGTAATTTTATCGCTGCGTGAACGGGGACATCAATAAGGTCAACAGCCGCCGCTGAAACGCTAAGACGAATCTCGGTGTCGGCTGTCGTAACGCCACAGACGAGCCAAACGACAATCGCCAGCACAACGGCAAAAGATTTTAGTTTACTTTTCATATTAACGCCTTTCAAAAGCAACGCCGGTTCACAACCGGCAGATTAGTTTACTGACGTTTCAGACAACGGTTGAATATTAAAAGGTCTCAGCGTTGTATTCGGCCTGCAGCTTATCGAGGTCTATCTGTGCGGCATCGCCGCGATGTATAATCAGCCGATAACGCAGAACCAGCGGCTCTTTGGCGGACAGCGCAACAGGGTTACGGCCGGGATAGACCGGATTCTGCATACTCGCCCTCCGTCTTAAAATCCAGGGGCGCGGATAGCCGGGGATGGACTTATGGCAAAGCACGGCGATGCCGCTTACCCTGCCGTCGCCGTCGAAATCACCGGAGAAGTCCACATAAGGCCCTGCCTCTACGGCCACATTTTGCGGTGTAACCCTGCCTTTCTGGCCGATGAAGACAAGGCCCTTCGGCGTCTTTATCCTCGGCGAAAAACCGCCGTAGCCCTTCTCGTTATCCGAGCCGCCGATTTGCACATCGTCGGCCAGCGCCAATAAGCCGATTTCAAAATCTATCTTGCGAATGTCACCTTCAGTGCGATGGGTACGAATAACGGTGGTCTCCTCGATGAACGGTTTTTCCCGGCCCTTTTCATCGGTACAGTTGGGCGACTTCCAGAAAACACGGGTCTTCAAGCAGGCGGATTTTGAATCTTCTCGCAAGATTTCCACGCTATCCACATCCTGTGAGAAGTTTTCCAGCATCCAGCCGTCGCCGACCGGTTTGCCGCCGACCAGCAATTGATGCCAGGCCCAGAACACGCCTCGCTGGTGCAAATGGTCGGATGGGAAATCCTCGGTGAGAACCTGCCCGTCAAGACCGTAGAGGGGATGGATGTAGTGACAGCGCGTGTACTTTCCATCAAGTGATTTCGGCTCGCGCTGATAGAACAGCACCTTTTTACCGTCTTCTGTAACGGCGAAACCTTCTGTCTGCTCGACGATTTCTATGGGCCGGGCGGCCGGCTTCTCGGTGGCCTCGGTCAGCTGAGTGCAGCCCACAAGCACCGTCAGAATTACGCAAGTTACCATTGTCGCAAAAAATGCGTTTCTGTAATGTTTCATTTTGTCTGTCTCCTTTAGCTTTGCAGAAATGTTAAATAATAATATGTATGGCAATCCGAATCAGCCGTCGAGCTTGACGATTTTTTGCTCTCTGGCGGCCTTGTATATTGCCAGGATTATCTCCACTGTTTTACGGGCTTCGGACGGATTTACGCAAAACTGCTCGCCCTTCTCCAGCGCATCGACAAACGCCTGGAAGTTACGTCTGTGAAGCTCATAAGGGATAGCAGCGGGGTCGCTTTTGCCGCCTTCGGTTCCGACCTGACTGAACTTGGTGCGGATTTCTTCATCCTCGGGTCTTTCGTCGGCAAACTGCCATACTGTAACGCTGTCTTCGAGATAGACGACGGTGCCTTTGGTGCCGGTAATCTCGAAGCGCCTGTGCCTGCCGGGATACGATGCGCTGGTGCCGTAGATAATCCCCAACGCCCCGTTGGCAAAACGCAGTGCGGCGACCGCGGTGTCCTCCGCCTCAATCTGCGGATGACCGATAGTGGCGGTGAAGGCCCCAATGGCCTCAATCGGCGGCATCAGCTCACAGAGCATATCTATCATATGAATGGACTGGTTCATCAGCGCCCCGCCGCCGTCTAACTTCCACGTGCCGTGCCAGGAGTCTTTATAGTATTGCTCGGTTCGCCACCAGGGCACATACACGCCGGCGTAAGTAATCACGCCGAAACGTCCCGACTTTATCGCTTCCTTAAGCGGCACCATAGCGTCATTAAATCTATACGGAAATATACCTCCAAGGACGGTCCCTGCCTTTTGGTGTGCCTCAATCATAGCGTCAATCCGCTCGAGGGTAACGTCCATCGGTTTTTCGCATATTACGTGTTTGCCGGCTTTGGCAGCGGCAACGGTCGGCTCCATATGCGCGCCGCTGGGTGTCGCAACGGTAATGATGTCCATCTCGGCGCTATTGACCATTTCCTCGCAACTCTCGAAAGTCTTTACGCCGAACTTCTCCGCCAGATGCTTTGCCTTCTCGGCAACAACATCGCAACAGCCAATCAATTTCGCTGCGGGCATCGCCTTGATGGCATTGGCGTGAAAGTCGGCAATCAGGCCCGCACCGACTATCCCGAAATTCCAGGGCTTCATAACTGCTGTCCCTCTAAAAATCCAAACTGCTCAAATTCTTCTGTCCGCTGTCGTCTATACATTCTCCGGCACAACGTAGGGCTTACGGTATTTACGAGTAAGCATACGGTCGGCCTGGCTGTCGCCGACGAATCTCTGGCTTTCACCATCGAAGTTAAGCTGGCGGCCGAGCCGGCAAGAGATATTTGCCAGATGGGCCAGCACGGTGGAGATGTTGCCGGAGGCAATTTCGGAATTGAGGTCGTTTCTGTTGCCGCTGCGAACAGCGGCGAGGAAGTTGTTATAGTGGGAACCACCTCCGGTTCCGACAAGAATTGTGGGGTCGTAAACTTCCTCGACTGTTTCGGAAGAGGGACCGGGTTTGTTGTCTCTGCCGAAGTAAGTCCTCCAACTGCTGCCGCCGAGCGCCATCCAGCCCTTCGTGCCGTAGAAGGTATTGCCGATACATCTTCCCTTTTCGCCTTCGCTGCCGATGCCGGCCTCGGTATTGGTATAGAGCCCGCGGACCTCGAACTGCAGGATTTTTCCGTCGGCGTATTCATAGATTGCGGTCTGGGTGTTGGGCGTTTCCTGGTTGGAATCGAATGCGAAGAACCCGCCGGCGGACTTTATCTTGACCGGATGGCCCTTCTCGCCGAGTCCCCATCTTGCGATGTCGAGCTGGTGGGGCCCCTGGTTGCCGATGTCGCCGCAGCCGTAGTCCCAGTACCAGTGCCAGTTGTAGTGGAAGCGGTTTCGGTTAAACGGCCGTTTCGGCGCCGGGCCAAGCCACAGGTCGTAGTGGACCTTCTTGAGGTATTCGGTGTTGTAGTGCGGCATCTTTTTGCCGCCGATTGTAACGTAGAAGTCCTCGCCGTCCGGCACGGGGCCGTCGGGATACCTGCTGATGGAGTTGCGGGGCTTAAAGCACAACCCGCGGGCCATATAGACCTCGCCGAGTCCGCCGTCCTCGAGGAATTTGATGGCGCTGCGAATGTTGCGGGAGGAACGGCTTTGGAAACCGACCGTCACGATGCGGTTATACTTTCGGGCGGCCTCAACCATTTTTCTGCCCTCCCGGATATTGTGCGAGCAGGGCTTTTCGACATAGACGTGCTTGCCGGCCTGGCAGGCCCATATAGCAGCTAAAGCGTGCCAGTGGTCGGCTGTGGCGATAACTACCGCATCGATGTCCCTGTCGTCGTAGGTTCGGCGCAGGTCATACTCGGTGGACGGCGCAATGCCCTGGATTTCCTTAAGCCCCTTAACACGTTCGGGGAAAAGGTTTTCGTCCACATCGACGAGGGTTTTGATGCGGACATTGGGAATTTTGGCGAAATTCCTGGCGAGGCCGTAACCCTGGCTGCGAATGCCAAGCACGGCCAGGTTGATGCGGTCGTTGGCGCCGATGACACGGCCCTTCGCAGCGGCACTGGGCCGAACAGTGGCACAGGAAGTCAACGCCCCGGCAGCAACGATGCCGGCGGCGGTCCGGGCACTGCGGGCCAGAAACTGGCGACGTGAAACTAACTTGCGATTAGAAGACATCTGCTTTCTCCTTGAACTCAATAAAACTTACGGTTGACTACTTTATCCGGCAGAAACGGGATGCACTGCTGCGGCTTTGCCCTGCTCCAAATCGGGGCGGGGTAAACATCCCGAATTCGATACGGCTATTATGCTAAACGCTTACGCTGCGGCTGTCAAGAACGATTCAAAGGCCGATTCCGCAGGTTAGTAATCCCTCAACTCCCTGAACACCTCTAACATAGCGATGATATTTTCCGCCGGCACATCGTCCTGGATATTATGAACCGCAGCGAAGACAAAGCCCCCGCCGGCCGCCAAACACCGAATCCTTTCCTTAACATTTTGTCTAACTTCGTCAGGATTAGCCGTCGGCAGAATATTCTGCGTATCCACCGCCCCGCCCCAGAAGGTTATGTCCCTGCCGTACTGCTTTTTTAGCTTTTCAGCATCCATACCCTTTGCGGTCAGCTGCACGGGATTCAGCACATCCAGGCCTATCTCTATGAAATCCGGTATTATATCGTAAATTGCACCGTCCGAATGAAACCAGACGTAAAACGGCGAAGGAAACAGCCGTCTCTGGGCATCGAACAACTGCTTGTGTCTGGGCTTTAAGAATTCTCGATACATCTGCGGCGAAACCAACAACGCCTGCTGGCCGGCTATGTCGTCGCTCTCCCTTATGAACTGCACATAGCTGCCCAATCTCTCCGCAGCGGCCTCGTAAAACCGAATCTTCAGCTCAACGAACTTATCCAGCAGCCTGGACGCAATCGCCGGGTTCATCGCCAAATCCATATAGAACTGCTCGGTGCCTCTGACTCTGCAGCACATCTCAAAGATACCCGCACATATACTTTCGAGGATAACGGCAAAGCCGCCCTGGTAATACCGCTTCGCCTTCTCTTGAAGCCCATCGAAAAACGCAGCACTTGCAGCATCGGGCCACGGAAAATCGTCGATGTCCCTCTCGGTTATGTCCCCTGAAAAGGGAAATTCCACGGCGCTGAAATAAAGCGCACCTTCCGGCTTATGCCATTTTACGCCCCATTCGTCGGTGAACGTCAAACAGCCGCCCTCGTTTTTTACAGCGGGTTGCTTCCTGGCAAAATTCGGTATCAGCCCCCTGACGTCCACCTCCAGTTTTTCGAGTATGTCCTCCCGCACCGCCGCAAGCTGCTGGACAGTGTCGTACAGACTGACCTCTTCCAAATTTTCTCCCAGCCGACCCGCCAGATTTATGTAGGCGTTTTTGGTTATGCCGGTAACCAATGTGCTTGCCAAATCGAAAGGTATTCTGTCCGGCTGTTCGTGGTTTAAGGTCTTCAGTACCCTCTGGCGAGCCGTCACTGCACTCATACGTATCTGTCCTCGCTGCCTGCAAATGCCTATGCCTGGGCCTCGGCTAACATCTTCTCAAACAGCATCCGCTGCTCGGTTATGGCCTTGATGCGGTCCTGCGGTATGTGTCGGCCTTCCTCTAACAATATCCACCCGGCGTAATCCATCTTAACGAACAACCCAATTAACTGCCTATAGGGATAATTCGTCGAATCCAGCGAATGCACGTGGGCGGTGCCGCCGAAGTGGTCCTTGACGAGATTGAAGTTGTACTCAAGCCCGCCGCCGGACAGGTCATCGTTGTTCGAGTTCCAGCACACAACGACATTAGGGTGGTCGGCGACGTCAATAATCGCCTTTATGGTGGGCAGCTCCCTGCACTGGCCGTGGACCTCAAGGCGAACCTGCTGGCCGTAGCTGCTGGCGAATCGGCCAAGCTTATTGAGCGATTTGCCGATTTGCTCGATGGTCTTTTCACGCGGGATACCCTCGTGGAAATCGTTGGGCTTGACCTTCACGCCGCTGCTGCCGACGTCACTACTTAGCTTGAGGAATCGCTTTGTGGCATCGATGGCCTTTGCAAGCTCGGCGGCATCCGGCGAATCGAAGCGCTCGTTGCTGCCGAGCCCCGCAAGCGTAACAGGACTGTCGGCGAAGCGCTTTTTGACCTCACTTCGCTGCTCTGTGCTAAGACTCGGCTCGACACCGTGAGCGTGCGTGGTGCGAAGCTCAACGCCGAGCATATTCGTCGCCTCGCAGTTCCGAAGCAGAGTCGGCAGGTCCCAGTCCGCAGCCCACTTGTAGGTTACCAGCCCGAATCGCATCTTTGAGCCGGCCTTGCCCCCGAAGGTCCGCTGAACAACGCTGCACGAGGCCAAACCAGAGACGGCAACAATACCCGCAGCGGCCTGCGTGCCGGCGGCTAAAAACCGACGACGTGAAATTTTTGTGTGTCTGGATAACATCTGCTCTCCTTTCAAGATTACCGGCCGGAAATTATTCCCGTCCGTCAAAAAAACATACTAATAAGCCTCACCGCCGCTGTCAAAAACGATTTTACAATATCCGGCACCGCAACAAACTCAGACAAAAAATGTTGAACGTAAAGGACAAATGGCTATAATGTGGCTTTGCTCTGCAAGGTTTCAGGATGCAGGAAATAAAAAAATCGAAAACTCTCTTAACGGTAACATCGGCAATCCTCGTTTGGGCAGGGGGTTGCGGCCCGATGTTGACGAAAGCCGCTATACAGCCGCCGCCGGCAGGCGCTATCGTGCTCTTTGACGGCAGAGATTTTTCGCAGTGGGAAAGTGAACACGCAGGACCGGCACCCTGGCGGCTCGTCAACGGCGCGATGGAGGTCGTCCCCGGAAAAGAAGACATTATAACAAAAGAGAACTTCCGGGATTTCCGGCTGCACGTTGAGTTTAACATCCCGAAAGAACCGAAGCCCGAAAAAGCCCAAAGCCGCGGCAACAGCGGAATCTATATCCAGCGACGCTACGAGGTCCAGATTCTGGATTCCTACGGCCAGGAACCTAAATATGACGGCTGCGGCGCAATCTACAGGACAAAACCGCCCGACAAAAACGTTTGCAAAAGGCGCGGCAAATGGCAAACCTACGACATTACCTTCCACGCCGCTCGGTTCGCCGGCGAAGGTGAAAATCTAAGAAAGATAAAAAACGCACGCATCACCGTGATTCACAATGGCACCTTGATTCACGACAATCTCGAAATCCCCGACAAAACAGGCAGGGGCCGACCGGAAGGACCCGAACCCGGACCAATCCAATTGCAGGACCACGGAAGCAAGGTGAGATTTCGAAATATATGGCTCGTGCCGCTGAACTAAACAGAAAAGCACAGCCCCGAAGGGCAATTGGAAAAATAGAGAGGATTTTATTATGATTAAAAAAGTTTTTCCGACAGGATTGACGATTCTTCTGTTAGCCGTGTGCTGCTGTACCGAACAGCAAGGAGCGAAAATGCAATCTTCCGCCGAAAAAGACAAAGTAAACCCGGTTAGAGTCCCGAAGGAAAAAGACTCTAACGGGGTAAAGATAATGACGCTTAACCCCGGGCACTTCCATTCTGCGCTGGTGCAGAAGACGATGTACGAGCAGGTCTCGCCGACGGTCCACGTCTATGCACCCGCCGGGCCGGACGTCAAAAACCATCTGAAAATGATTGAGCAGTTCAATACACGCACAGAAGACCCAACAAACTGGCGGGAAAAGGTATATACCGGCGATGACTTCCTCGAAAAAATGCTGAAAGAAAAACCCGGCAATATAGTGGTCCTGGCAGGCAACAACAAAAAAAAGACCAGCCACATCAAGGCCTGCGTCGATGCGGGGCTGAACGTCCTGTCGGATAAGCCGATGTGCATCGACGCCGCCGGCTTCAAGCTGCTGAAAAAGGCGTTTGCCTCGGCGGAGAAAAACAACGTGCTGCTCTACGATATTATGACCGAGAGAAGCTCGATAACAACTATTCTGCAGAAAGAGCTGCTCCACAACAGAAGCGTCTTCGGCGAACTGGTAAACGGCTCGGTCGATGAGCCGGCGGTGGTCAAGGAAAGCGTCCATCACTTCTTCAAATACGTCGCCGGCAAGCCGCTCACCCGGCCCGGCTGGTATTTCGACACCACACAGCAGGGCGAGGGACTGGCGGACATTACAACGCATCTCGTCGATATCGTAATGTGGATGCTCTTCCCGGAAAAAATTATCGACTACCAAAACGACATCGAGATAAAAAAGGCCAAACGATGGCCGACTATGATAACAAAACAGCAATACGAAAAGGTAACAAAACTTTCGGACTTCCCCGTCTTCCTGAAAGACAATCTAAATGATGAAGGCGTGCTTCCCTGCTATGCCAACGGCGAGATGATTTATACCTTGAAAGGCATTCATACGAAGCTGTCGGTAATCTGGAACTTCGAGGCGCTGGCCGGCGGCAAGGACACCCACTATTCGCTGGTAAGAGGCACTAAAGCCAACGTAATCATCCGCCAGGGCAAAGAGCAGAACTACCGCCCCGAGCTTTACGTCGAGCCGACGGCAGGAGCAAACAAAGATAAACTGTCGGCGGCATTGAAAAAGGCCGTCGCCGAGCTGCAAACCAAATACCCGGGGCTGGAGCTTAAAGAAAACGCCGCCGGCTGGCAAATCCTGGTGCCCGACAAATACCGCATCGGCCACGAGGCACACTTCCGGCAGGTTATGGTAAGATACCTGAAATACCTCGCCGACGGAAAACTACCCAACTGGGAGGTGCCGAATATGCTCACAAAATACTACACCACTACGAAGGCACTCGAACTGGCCACGGTTAAAAAAAAACATAAGCCAACGGTAGAGTTTGTAAAAGCCGAAGATAAAATCGACTGCCTAATCGACGGCAGGCACTTCACCAGCTACCGCTACGGCGACGGATTGGGAAAGCCGATTCTATTCCCGCTGAACAGCCCGTCCGGCGCTATGATAAATCGCGGCTGGCCCCTGTTGCAGATTGAAGGCGAAAACACCGAACATCCCCACCATAAAGGTCTGTGGTTCGCATACCGCGACGTCAACGGCGACGACTTCTGGCTCGACCCCGCCTCGCCGGCACATATCAAACACGCAGAAGTAACGGAAATGACCGGCGGAACCGGCAAAGGAACACTCGCAACCGTTTCGCACTGGCTCGATAAGAACGGCAAGACGCTGCTGAAAGAAAACCGGAAAATGGTCTTCTACGGCCGCGAAAACGAATACGCCATCGACTTCGATATAGACCTTACTGCGCAGGATACAAAAGTGGTATTCGGCGACCACAAGGATGGGCTGTTTGCCTTTCAGGCCGCCGGCTGGCTTAGTGAGACCGGCACCGGCAGATTCCTTAACTCAAACGGCGACGAAGGCGAGAAAAACACCTGGGGCAAACGCGCCCAATGGGTCCGCCTGCAGGGCCGAAAAGACGGCAAAACAATCGGCATCGCTATTCTTAATCACCCCTCAAGCGTGAACTACCCCGCCTACTGGCACACAAGGGGCTACGGCCTTATCACCGCAAATCCCTTAGGCCAGCTCATCTTCCAGCAGAATACAGGCCAACTCAATCCGCAGCCGTTCAATCTTACATTGCAGCCGAATGAATCGGCGCACTTCGGCTTCCGCGTGCTCATTTACGAAGGGAACAAAACGGGAGAGCAACTCCAGCAGCAGTTCGAGAAATACATAAATTAGAAAAATAGTGCTCTGTAGAAAAGTGACTTGTCATTTCGACCGAAGGGCCGCCTTGCGGCCCAAAGCGGAGAAATCTATTAAAAATAGATTTCTCGACTCGCCTTCGGCTCGCTCGAAATGACAGTTGGCCAAGTTTTCTACAAAGCAAAAAATAGCAAACAGCCCGCCGCTACTTCTCGGCGAAGTTATAGACGTCGTCCCTCGTGCCGTAAAGGCCGTCCCAGCCGGCCGAAATCAAAATGTAAGATTCCTCCTTATAAGGCCTGTCAAAACCGGCAATCCTCTTGCTGAACGTATTTTCATAAAATACATCGGGGACGCCAACATCATCATACCACAACGGATGGGGGTCGCTAAGTCTGTCAGGCACTCTAAGTTCGGCCAGACGGTTATTATCCCTGTAATCGTAGATATTATCATCAAATGTCAAAGGAGGATTGTCGAGTATATTGGGGTCGTGATAAAGTTTACCTATACCCGCCTTATAATATAATATGGGCATTCCGAGCTTATCGCCGGTAACCTGGCCTCTAATCCTATAGAATACATCAGAAATAACAGTCGAACAGGGGTCAGTAAACGACCCTATTCCAGCACCATACAAATCCTCTATGGCACACATCTTATATTTGCCAACGATGTCTATATACGGATTTTTCCTCTCTCTGCGCTGCTCGGCAGTTGGATTAGGAAGATACAGGTCGTTACCGGCGGGGCCGTCCAGGCCGTCCACTCTGAACTTCGAGTCCGGGTGAAATCCCAGACCGTCCTGGCCCAACATCGCCTCACAGAGCTTCATCGCACCGCAGTATGGGGGTTGGGCGGGGGCAAGGTAACCACTATCAATTGAGTCCGGATAGCCGTCAAAATCGATACTGAACATCTCCAGCCCCGTCTGGATGTCGTGGAACTGCCCTCTCTGCGTTACGACCCGCGAATACCGCCTTACCGCATTCAAGCTCGGAACAAGCAAGCTAATCAGTACCACGATGATGCTCATAACGGTAAGCAGCTCTATTATGGTAAAACCAATCTTTCTTTTCTTCTTCGATTTCATCTCAATCTCCAGAATTTAACTAAAAAACCCGCCTCCAGCAGGCAATATACAGGATACCCCATAAGGCGTGATTTGTCAAGGAAAATATGCTCGATGCCCGATACTCGATTTTCTATACCCTACCACCTATACGCTAAACGCTATACGCTATCCGCTATTTACAGTAGCGCCGTGCTGAAGTATCGCTCGGCCCGGTCCGGCAGCACGGTAGTGATATTGCCGGCGATGGTTTTTGTAAGCTGTCTTGCCGCCCAGACGTTCGCACCGGAGCTGATACCGACCAAAAGCCCGTAATCGGCGCTCAATCGGCGGGTGGTCTCTATCGCATCGTCATCGGTTACCTCCACAACCTCATCGACCATCGCCACGTCGAGCACGTCCGGCACAAAGCCGTCGCCTATACCCTGAATCTGATGCAGCCCGGGCTCGTGCCCTAAAATGGCGGACTTGTCCTTCGGCTCGACGGCCACGATTTTGGTGTCGGGCTTGTGCTCTTTGAGGAATTTGCCGACCCCCTGCAGCGTCCCGCCGCTGCCGACGCCCGCCACGAAGCAGCCGATATCACCGCCCATCTGCCGCCAAAGCTCGCGTGCGGTATGCTCATAATGGACACGCGGATTTTCAGGGTTCTCGAACTGCTGCGGCACAAAAATCCGGCTGTCCTCGGCCGCCATCTGCTCGACCCGCCTGACCGCACCGCCCAGGCCCTCTTCGTCGGGTATAAGAACAAGCTCGGCGCCCAGCGCCTTTATCAGCTTCTTCCGCTCCTCGCTCATACCCTCCGGCATAACAATCCGGACGCGGTAGCCCATCAGCCGGCCGACCAGAGCCAGCCCGATACCGGTATTGCCGCTGCTCGGCTCGACGACTATTGAATCCGGTTTGAGCTTGCCGTCCCGCTTCGCCGCCTCTAACATCGCCAGCGCAACACGGTCCTTGATACTGCCGCCGGGATTTAAAAACTCCGCCTTGGCAAAAACCCGCTCGCCTTTTAACTGCAGCAACGGCGTATTGCCGATAAGTTCGAGAATGTTGTCTGTAAGCATAACAATCCTTAAAAAAATTTTATATTTTTCGCCGAATTTACTTGCCTTCAAAACGTATTTTAGTATAATTTCTTGTGAAATGCAAGCTAAAGGCGTGTGCTTCGAGTTTGGCAGCTAATCAGTAATGTATCCCTGCCGGCGTATTTTGTGGAAGGGATATTGTTTTTTTAGGAGATGAACATTTTTTCGGCAATAGCAGTATAGATTATAAAGACCTTTTGCCGCATTGATTGACAAAGCATCTTAATAGGGCTGGGAATATTTCGCTTTCTCCTCTTCCTCCGCTTCCCAGCCCTGTTTCTTTGCGCACAAAAAATCAGTTGCATTTAATACCGCCGGGTCGTGGCCTTGACGCTGCGGCTGTAGTTGACGAAAAAGTACCGCAAAGCATCTATCGGATGGTCGTAAACACCGTCTTTCAGCGGAAGCTCCGCACTGCTACCGGCTAAACTGTCCGGATAATGATAACACCGCATCGCCTCTATCAATCGTTGACAGTTAGGCGAAATCACCAGCCGGCTCTTCCCATCGCCGGCCCGAATGGCCCTGCGGATAAGCTCAATACCCTCGAGGATACCACTCCGCCGATACCGCACAGCTACCCCCATCGACCGCAGCTCCCGCACAATGCTCGTGCCGGTAACGTCGTTCACGCCGGCACCGGCAGGGTCGCAAAACGTCCCGGCCAACCGGCCCTCGCCGCCGGGCGTTCGGCCCTTTATCTCCTCGGCGTGCACGTCAATCGTCGCCCTGCTGCGAACGTACTCATCTATCACCCGCACGACACCCTCGCCATCGACCTGAATCCACAGGCACACAAACGGATTGACAAACCCGAAATCGAGCGACCGGTACAAGGGCAGATTCGCATCGTAATCGACCGGCTTAACGTGAATAGTTGAATCAAATTCGGCAAAGACAACGTTCTCAAGCGAAGGCCTTTTACACAGCATCTCCGCCTCCCAGCCGGCCCTGCTGGCACGACGCCTCTGTGTTATGCAGTCGTCGATTTTCAGATACCCGTCGGCCCGTTTGGCCCTGCCGCCGCAGTCGTCCCACAATGGACACTGCGAACAATTCCGGCCGATGCATCTCTCAATCACCTCCCACAGGCACCACTTAAATACCGGCACGCCGTCCTGGGGCGCCGATGAGACTATCTTCTGCATCAGCCCATAAGGCCGGTGCATCGTGCTTATCATCTCCATCGCAGCGACAAGCCCCGCCGTGCTGTGGGTGGTGAACTTGGCTGCCGCAAACACGTTCTCATCGAATAGCTCGACCTCGTCGCACCGCAGCTTGTGGATGTGCTGGCCGCGAACACTGGCCGGCGACTGCGTGAGAACCTCCACCGCCGAGCCGTTCGCAAACCGGCACCTGTCCTTGCGAACCGCCCCGGCTAAAAAATCACCGAAGCCGCCGTTTAAAAAGCCGGTCAGATATTCGTACATCCTGCCGGCCTGCTCACCCGACCCCGCCAGAATCCTCACCTGGCAGCTCGGCTTAAAGACGCAATCCAGAAGCGTTGCAATCGCAGCCAATTCGGTCTTGCCGCCGCCGCGATTGGCCCAAACTACCGCATCGCCGTTTGCCGGCCTGTCCGCTGAAAAATCAGCAGAGAAACTGTGCCACAGATAGTCCATCGGACTATTATGTTCCGCACAGATTTTCCTGTCGGGAATATCAATACCCAAAAAGACCTTGACGTAATTTTTCAAATCCCGTTTTGTCGCCGGCCGACTCCGCCGAAGTGCCGAGTAAATGCCTACAGCTTTCTGCGTAATTGCAGCTTTAGATTTTGCGCAAAGCAGATTCGCCATAATGTCCCCCTTGTAGAGTGTTGATTTTGATATTGAGATTACGACAAGTGTATGATTAAACCGGACCGTTAAGTTCGGTATTTGTTCAATATTCTGTCGCGGTTCTCATTTTCCTTATTGCCCTTGTAGTATATTTCTATAAACTCTATTACGTCTTCCTGTGGATAATGGGCATATATTACCCGGATTCCGCTTGCGACACCTTTTCCCTTGAGCGATTTGCAGGCAAATTTCCTGGCTTTATATATGTGAGGATACGGCATATCAAGGTCAGATATTCGAACGCATCCCCGATTGTCTTGGCCGAGTTTATGAAGGAGTTTTAACTGTCTCTCGATAAATACCTGCAAGTCTTCTTCAAGCGTTCTGAACTTTTTTTGGAGTCTATTGAAATCTTTATCGAATTCAGGCAGTCTCCTTACTTCACTGAATATCTTCGGCATCGTATGACCTCACAGAATAAGCAGGCGTGCGATAGAAAACAGCTTCGTAGTCAATTACTGCGCCGCCTTCTGTTGTCAGCCACGGGACATCATCGTGGGAATATGCGCTTATTTCGATGGCATTCATATCCGACATCCGTTTCAGAACATGGTCTATCGTTTCGAGTTCCCTGGCGCCCAGTTTTGACAAGTCTGGCTCGCGACACGGAAGGTACTTTGTCTGGGGGTATTTGAAATACTTTGTCCTAACCTTAACAAGATCTTTGCCCTCCATCTGTTCTACAATTTTGGCAAACTCTACTGGAGTCGGACCATAACGGTTTTTTTCATATGTTGCTCCGATTAGCTGTTCCTCATACTTTTCGTAATAGTCGAAATCCATAAAGTAAAGAAGTTTGTATAACACTGATTCGCCTATATTGGGTTTGGAACCGACCTGCTTGAGAATATAGAGTAAGATCTCTTTGAATTTTGCCACATTCTTCTGAGGAACGCTTATTCGCAGTTCCGTCTTCCTCCCACTCTTGGATTCGGGATCTTTCTCAAGATTCACAACGATGTCCTTCTGAGGATCAAGAAGAACATCCGTTGTAGTATTGAAAATCTGCGAAAGTTTTATAGCTTCCTGCGCAGTTATTTTCCTCTCGCCGGTCTCCATTTGAGAAAGGGTTACTCTTTTTACCCCCAGACGAGCCGCGACATCCTCTTGGGACAGACCTACTTGTTCCCTTAACATAGCGATTCTTCGACCGGTTTTTTTATCAAATTCCGAAGCCATAACCACCTCCTTAATCATCATTTATACGTTTATATTATACCTTCCGAAATAAAATCTGTCAATAGGATGTAAGATTATCTTACATAAATATCGGCAAAATGTGCGATATCCATCAGTACAAATGTGCTGCGTTCTTCTTATATGCCTGTAACTCGTTCTGCCATAAGATGATAGGCAACCTTCGGTTATAGATTATTCTGAGTCGATTTTGACACAACTATTCTCCCCCTGAAGAGCTGTGAGTATGGTTAAATGGTGATTGTCTAATTCAAAAGCCACAAGCAACACGATTGACTGGCCATAAACGCTATAAAGTGAACTAAAGTGAACCAAAATTTAGGCACTTTAGGCACTCCAAACTTTACACCCTCTATACCACAAAGGATAAATCGGAAAAACAAATCAATAAACAACAAGACTGTTATCAGATGTCCTTTACCTTGGGGCTGGTAGCGTTCAGGAACTCCTCGATATTGGTATATCCGTCGCCGTCGGTATCAGCGATATTGTCGCCGGCATCGGCAGGATTAAGTCCGTAGCTTACCTCCCAGGCGTCCGGCATACCGTCGCTGTCGGTGTCCTTCGGCGCAGGCGCCGACTTTAATTCGGGCCAGCCGCCAACCTCGTCCTCGTCATCGATGATTTTACCGACATCGCCGCTGCCGCTTAACTTGTTTATTATATGATTTACCACGCGGGCATCTACCGCATCACGCAAAGGCAGCGTCGCACCGGCATCGGCCAAAACCCGCTGACAGGCCGTGTACGCATCATCGGTGGTAACAGCAGCGACCTTGAACGGCTTCGACTGCTTGTAGGCCTGAACGTGCTCGGCGGTCATCGACTTGTCGTTAAAAGTAACCAGCTCCCACTGGTCAGCAGGGCAGGCGCCGTTCATCCAGTTGCCGCTGAAATACGCCTTACTATAAGGACAGCTCTCACGAAAGGCAATATCGCCTCTCGAATTCGGCCCGGATACATAGTAGTTCCCAACGAAGTTCATTCTGGTGATTTTATCTTTGTCCATATTATAACCGGCCCCTTTGCCGCCCCAGTTGTACACCACATTATTGCGGAAATCAAAAGTCCAGCCCTCAGGGTCCTGCTCTAAAGGATAATCCCCGCCGGGCCGCGGATTCCGGTTGCTGTGATGAGCATAAAAATTATGGTGATAACTGCACTGTGCCCCCTTTCCGCCGTGTATCAATGAACCATACCCGTGGCAGCCCTTGTGATGCGCAGAGCAGTTTAAACTCTCGGTAATCAAACACCACTGAACCGTAATCAAATCCGTGTAGGTGGACGAAAGCGTCTCATCCACCGACCAGCTCGCCGAGCAGTGGTCGATAATGATGTTCTTTGCCCTGTGTGCGTCCAGGGAGTCTATATTATCGCCGCGAAAGCCCTCTGTCCCTTCCATGTTGTCGGCGGGCCGACACCGTATATAGCGGATTATCACGTTATCGGCCGAGACATCAAGCCGGTAGTTCTTCAGACATATCCCCGCGCCCGGAGCGCTCTGGCCGGCAATGGTAATATATGGCTCTTTAATGGTCAGTGCCGCCTTCAACGCTATAGTACCCGAAACCCGAAACACCACAATACGTGGGCCTTTTGTCTCGCAGGCCGCACGCAAACTGCCCGGCCCGCTGTCGTTGAGGTTGGTAACTGCGATAACCCGTCCGCCGCGACCGCCGACAGTATAAGCACCGGCACCCTCGGCACCGGGGAAAGCAAGCGTCTTGCCCCCATACGCCGAACCGCTAAAAACCATTACAGCGATAACTGCCATACAAAATAACGTTTTCTTAGCCATTTCAGTTCCCTTTCAAATTTCGATTCGCGAATTACGATTTGCTAACCTTACTCAAACTGACCGGTTTAATATACACAACTTGTTTAATTCCTTATCATATAAGAGCTTCAATCACTCACCGACGCAGTCGGCTTCAATGCACGACATACTCCGCAGGACGCCTAACGGCGGAGCGACGAACGACGCTCAAACTGACCCGTCCCTAAGGAACGGTCAGTTTGAGTAACTTTACACCTTTCTCTTTTAACTTTCAACCTTTAACTTTGCACTTTCTTCGCCTTTTTCCTCTGCCAACGCCGCCAATAACCTGCTCGCCGCCGCCTCCGACAACTGAGGTGCCTGCTCGGCCTTATCAGGATTTGCGGCCCTCGGTTTGTCTAAAAAAGGCACTGCACGGCCTCAAGCCCGCCGCGGTCGGACCGGTTCCGTGGGGGGGAGCGGAACGAACAGGCCGTGCAGCATGCCTTCACCAATTCTATACACCTTCAATCAACATCAAAAAAGCCGCCAATAAACCAGTAAAGAACCCAGCCGATACACAATAACGCACATACAACAATAAAAGAAAAAGACCTTACAAACGGCAGACCAATCAAAACCCCTGCTGCAACCATCGCCAGCCGAAACAGCCCCTTTCCGGGTGTAAGTTTCATTATCACCTCCGTTCGGGACATACGCCCAAGCCGTTACTGCGTGCTATTTGTTCAGCCACAGAGCCCACAGAGTCCACAGAGTTTTTTAGACACTGATTCACACTGATTTACACGGATAAAGCCGTTCCTATCCATCAATTATTCGAGATACGAGTATCCCCCGACTACAACCTTCGAGGGCAGGCGAGCGACTTTCCCCCGCTTTGCAGAACTAAAATGCCCCGCGCTAGCGGAATGAAAAGAGCACCGCCGCCTTGCGCTCGAGGGAGGCTCAGGAGAGCCTTTCGGGACGCGAAAGCAAACGGTGCTCTTTCTATAGACTACGAGAGGACACCGGCTCTTGTGCCCAAGCAGCACAAAAGCATACGGTGGCTTCCGCCTAAACGAAAGCCACCGAGCTTCCTAAACGTTCCCGAAGACAAATTCTCCTGATTTCCCTCGAAACGCTTAGAATCTCAGTGATTCTTACTTATTGGCTGTTTTCTCTCAGCCGGCTATATATTACCGGTTTTCCGCATTACATACAAGCAGGATTTACAGAAAACGCGAGTTTTTTTACGAACATCCCGAGCAGGACCGAGGGAACTGATAGATAATTAACCACGAAAAAAATCTTGTGGTTTTTGACAGAGAAGTTATAATCTAAAACCAGCTAACAACGGGGGCTTGCAACTGGGGCGGCTGTTGAATTGAATATTTTCTATTTCCTATTGACTATTGGTATTCCACTGGAGGCAAACCAGAGACGAGTTTTAAGGAAAAGATGGGGAGTTTTATTTGGGAGTAAAAGCAATTTAGATGGACGAGTACTTACGATTGTACACATGGCAACTGCCTGATTGGGATATCACCAAGGAAAAACACGACCCTTCTAAGGGTCTCATAAGATGGGGCAAAGATACTTGGCATAGGCTACAGCCACTCTATAAGAAATTAGAGGAGAAGGTAGGCACTCTTGATTTCCTCTGGTGCTATCCAGCGTATAAACATTGGAACCAAAATGAGATAAGTAGGCTTTGGGTGCTTAAGGTGCCCAGTTCAAAAATATTCCACGTATTAGATTCTGGAATTTGGGACACGATGGTTCAAGCTGTATTGAACGATAAGCAACCTGAGCAAATCAGTTGGGACAACTTAATTGTGGAAAGAAGTGAAGGAATAGAAAAAATAGTCGCTGGAAATAATGATGATATTACACCACTAGTACTTGTACCACTTTGCACCTCGATACAAGTCATCGACAAGAGTAGATTTAACAAAGGATGTAGACATACCGATGCAAAATATGAAGATTTGCCTACTTCAGAGTGTGAGGCAAAAAGATGTCGAGAGGAGGGACCTAAAAGAGGAGCTTGGCGACAGCGGTAAAAAGGACGTAATCCGTTATCCTAAGGAGTCCATCGGAAAACCATAGAGGTCTTTTTAGACATGGATGGATTCCACCATAAGCAAGGCGGTTCTGAAGAAGTTAAAACTCCGGCTGCCTTTTATCATTACCATCCTATAATTTGGTTAAGTTAATTGTTGGCAGCTATGTCCCTGCTATAGAATCGCAATACAGTTCCACACGGACACATGCATCGTCATTCTGGACTGCGGGATGGTATGTGAATTGGCGTTTTACCACCTTCACATCTTTCGCTTGTTTGCTATCCGGACCACATCCACTCGGCACATAGATGCAATCCCCAACGTTTGGGATAGGTATAGCTGTCGATGAATCAAACGCTGAGAACTCTTTGGATGCTATATAATCCTTATGCGTGTCGTATATGTCGAGTCTATAGTTCATATTAGAGCATCTCCAAATAAAAGTCAGTCTTTTTTGTAACTACTGATTGATAAGCTCTCTTAATCAGGTAAGCAATATGGAGCAAATCACATCAATCAGCTCTCAAAGTTCTCGCGAAAGGTGAATCTGGATTAGCGGATTGAAGAGAACCGCGATAAAATCAAATATCCAAGTTGCCCATATCCTTTGGCAATTGTAGGCCAGAAATGCTGCATAAGCGGATACCCCACAAACGAAGATTCGAAGCAGTTGATAATAACCATAAGGCCAAGACGCTAATGCCAAAAACCCGTTACGGCTACAATAAGAACTGTTAGAAACTCTATCATACCTTCTACACACCATATAACTAATGGAATAAAGAGAATAGGGATCAAAATTGCAACTATCCATCGACCTTCTGAGAAAAAAATAACCATAGAATATAATCCTACGGTCAACGATATATATCGGACCAGCCACCCATTCATACCAATAAGGTTATATCCAGCAAGACTGGCGGTTTCGCCTTTTTCAAGAAATTCATTGTGTAATGATGCAAGCATAAAACCCCAGAAACCATAGAATAAATTCAATATAAGACCATACCACTCTGTTGGCATCCGGAATGGTGAGAACAGTATTACCAACAAAAATACGAGAAGATAAGCAATCAAGGTTGTAAGGAATACTGCCCAACCAAAATAAATTGTTCCGAAAGGCCCGAAGAGAAGGCCAAGGATAACAGCAAGCACACGGTTTTTTCTTTTGCCCATCGCAGACGCTTGCGAATTGTCGCTGCTCTCACCAGAGAAATCTTTATACGATTCTTTAAGATTCATTTTTATATCTTCTTCTTTGATAGTTAATAGCTTTTCTATGCACCCCTTTATTGGCAGCGTATCTAATAATTCTTAAAACCTTCAACTTTTTCTTCAAAATAACATGCTGCTTGGTCCCTCTGCAATTATTTCGACGTCCCATTTAAACTTGTAATTGTTAGCTTCATAAATATCTGTAAAGCAATAAATCGCTTCTTGTACAAGCATGCTGTAGGTATAGAATTTAACAAAAGTGACTCCATTATTACAAACAACCGATGGTTTCCATTCAGATGGTCTACGGAACAACCACTGCCAACCATGCTCAGATAATAGTCCTTTTTCATCTTCTTCCCACCAAACATGAGGAAAGATCCAAGGGTCTCCGCTGAGTATTGTGTGAGTAGACCAGATTACGCCATGCCAAGACGCACCGAACTCAGCAATCTCACGTGCAAAGATGGATGCTGACAAGTAAGACCAAGGAGTCCTATCCCCTTCGATAGCTTCCATTACGTTATCTAAGGCATCTGGGGGATGTGGTAGCTTAACCGGCCCATCCGTCGTGAGACCATCCAAGCAGCTATTATCGATAGAAAACGGACGAGCTAATTCAAATAAATCTGTCGTTTCGTATTCTTCTGGGTCTGAGATACTAGATAACTCTGGTACAGCATGGACATTACCTACTCCACCCCTTTGTGTACAATATGGGTAAGCATGGAGGACAAACCCCTTCTTGATATGTAAAGAAGAAAATGCCGCTAACAAAGCCATAGGGTCACCGGCTTCTTGATCGCTTTGTCTAAGTTCGATTATATCTTCTATTGAGAACAGTGTCTTGTTTTCCATTACTTTCCCTTCAATTCTTCGTTTTTTGTCCGATGATATTGCAGGTACATTGATTTAATTGCAATAACAATAAATAATACGCCACAAACCACGTCTATCGGCTCCCAAAGTTCTCGCGAAAGGTGAATCGGGATTAGCGGATTGAAGAGAACAGCGATAAAACCAAATATCCAAGTTGCCCATATCCTTTGGCAGTTGTAGGCCAGAAATGCTGCATAAGCGGACACCCCACAAACGAAGATTCGAAGCAGTTGATAATAACCATAAGGCCAGGATGCTAATGCCAAAAACAGCATTACGGCTACAATAACACATGGAACGAAATGCGGTCTTTTTTCTAACATGCTTTTTTCTCTTTTACAATTTCTTGCATAAGGACACCAACAGATGACCTGGAATGCTTGCTTGAAATGAGGTATACCTTTTATTGCTCATTACAAGAGGCAAGTCCCCATGAAGACATAAAAATATGGTTACGAGTATTACCATTACGGGGACAAGTTCGTCCCCAACCCTAGCCCAAAAAGTTTTGCCCCTTACCGACACTTCTTTTAAGGCTAACAAGTATTCTTCGATTACCCGTTGATCCCTCGTTTTGCCCTCTTTCGGGTCGAATCCTGCATCCCCCCAATATTTTTCGGATTCATCCTTCTGCAATCGCCGCGTAGTGCGATAAACATCAATAGTCTTTGCTATGCTAAATGGCTGAAAAGGGTTTTTTTGCAACCAGTCGGTTCTGCCCCAATTCTCCACGAAGCCAATTGGTCTAGGGATACGGCCTCTTGATTCCTGTTGTATCTCCGTTTGGTTTGGATTCAGACCGCCAAGTATCCACTGCTGTTCGACTATGCCGTTAGTGCTATACCATTGTAAGGCATGTGGGTTGTTCTGGACCAAGTTCTTTAGACACCCGTGAGTATTAACGGTAAGCACGAAGAAAATTGCACTGATAACAATAGCCGTTATTCCTAACACAATGCCCCAAGAAGCTTTTTTCTGTCCTTTAGTGTTTCTGCTCTTGTGTATCTTACCCTTTGCAATAATGCCAAAGAAAGTAGCTGCTGCCCCTGACATTAGCCCCCACAATCCAAAAGGATACTCCAATGCAATGATGCCAAAGACGAGCGAAGCAACTGCTTTGCTGTTACGGATTTTATCAAAGGTTCGCTCTGCATTGCTTGACATGATTTTTTCAGAATTTCTCAAAGGAACCTCTGTAGCTGTTTGTTGTTCGCAGCCCTTTACATAACCATCCTTGTGTCCTTTGTCATAACTGTCTTTGTATACTTGTTCTATTTTTGCCTCTTCAGTCATTTTATCGCCCCCTTAAAATTAGCCGGTTTAGTTGTCTTTTTATCCTTGTATTGCTTTAAGTCACTTTTTTGCAATCCCGTTCATTAAGGACTAATAACTCTATGCAGGTCCTTTTAATAGACAACTATCTGTAAATTAATTCGAAAAGCTGGCTGGCCAAGTCTTCGTCCAAACTTTTTAATGTCTTATATTGCTCCAAAGCCAAATTCTTGTTGCCCATTTTGAGATATACTTCTCCAAGCTTGTAGTATGCTTGAGAACTATCTGGCTCCGCGTCTACGACCTGTTTAAGAGCAGCTACTGCCTTTTCATACTGACCTGCCTGCGAGTAAAAATCGGCCAGAACCACTTTTAGACCTACAACGTCAGGTTCCAGTTTAATAACCTGCTCCACCTCTTCTATAGCCTCATTGTAACGGTGTAGGTCTTTGTAGGTGAAAGCCAAGCAAATATGAGGCCAAGGCCAGTTTGGGTCAAGCTGCGCAGCTTTGTTGTAAGCCATTATTGCCTCTTCGTAACGACCGCAGTTTGCATACTCATCACCCAAGTCATTCCATGTTTTCGGTTCATTTGGCTCTATTCGCACCAATTGGTTCGCAAACTTTGCGGCCTTTTCAAAGTCGTGCGAACGGTCGTAGTACGCAGCAAGAAAACGATAAGCCTCGACATTATCTCTATCTACTTTGACGACCTGTTTGAGGACGCCAGCTTTCACACTGTCAATATCAATTGTTGCTGACTTAACAACCCAGATGCAAACCACAAAAATCAACACCCCCAACTCGACCCTCAAAAATCGGTGTTTTTTCAGTCTCATAACTTTTTGCCTTTCACAGAACCAGCTTTTTTCTTTGCCATCTTTGCTCCCCCTTACTACTCTGTTTATCCATTTTATTCCGCTTTTCTTTGCAGCCCCCACTTAAAAGCATATCCATAAGAACCTGTAAACTTATATCGGCTGAAAACCAGGGGGGATAAAGGTTAATTATCCGCTCGTGGCTCGAATAAAACCTCCTGTCAATCCTGCCTGAAAAAACCCGCCTTCGGCAGGTAAATCAGCGTTAATCCGTGTCAAAAAAGCCCCCGCGGCGTTTGAGCGGAGTAGCAGTAGTTGGCTAAAACTTCCCCAATCCCCTTCCCCTTTCGAGTGAGGAGTTTAGGGATGGATGCAAGGCCCCGACCGTCCGCCAGCCGCAGATGACCTAAAGAACCACTCAAAAAAAGAATTTTCACTCAGTGTGCCACACTGTTGTCACTGCACCGGAAAAATATCTATTTTTTATCGGGAAAAAATGCTTTTAATGCTCCTTCTATCGCCTGACAGCAGGAGCAACTCTCGTCAGGCGGCAGAACCTAATAGCTAAGTCGACTTAATTTATCGCTGCACAGAGGCAAAACCAGTTTGATTCGCCGCCAACTAACCCTGATTTTTGGCCTAAAAACGGCGATTTGAGGGCAGCGGATGACTCACTCCGTGGAGTGGATGACCTACTCCCTGGAGCGGATGGCCCACTCCGTGGAGTGAAAGACTGTCTCCGCGGAGGGAGAGACTTACTCCCTGGAGTGGACTACTGCCTCTCTGGAGCGGATGACCTACTCCGTGGAGTGAGAGATTGCCTCCGGGGAATGGGTAACTTACTCCACCGAGTGGATGACTCGTGGAGGGCAGCGGATGACCCGTTGCTTTCTACGGATGACTTGTAGAAGTCTACGGATGATCCGTAGAAATCCCCAGATGGACCGTAGAATCCTGCAGATGACTCATTGCTCTCTACGGATGAGTTGTAGAAGGCCACGGATGACTCGTAGGGGTCTACGGATTACCTGTAGAGGCCCCCCGGACGACCGGCGGTGGAGCAACGAGCATCAGACAACTAACAACAACCAACTAAAAAAAGATTTGCATCCAGCGCCTTGTCCGTTATACTAACTGCCGAAAACAGTCTTCAGGGACAAAAATGCAGGGAAGGACGCCCAAAGTAGTCGTAGTCGGCGGCACCTATGTGGATATGGTGATACGGTGCGGCCGAATCCCATCCTCCGGAAAGGCCGTTGCTGGCTCAACCCTTTCATACACCACCACCGGCCCAGGGCTAAATCAGGCGGTAGAGGCCGTACTGTGCGGCTGCAGCGTCCATCTTATCAGCAAGGTCGGCAGCGGGCCGTTCGGCAAAATGGCCAGAACAAACCTGGCAGAATTGAACGTAAATACCGATTTCGTCTATACCACCGAGGCCAAGAATACCGGCGTTGTCGTAACGCTGGTCAATGCCGCAGGTGAAAACACCACCATCACCTATACAGGCGCCAACAGCGCCTTACTGCCGCAGGATATCGGTAACGCCGAACAGATTATCTCAGACGCCGACGTCTGCCTGATTCACAGCCAATTACCGCAGGACGCCGTCGCAAAGACCATCAGCTACGCAAAGGTTCACAACACGAAGATAATCCTCAACCCCGCCAGGCCGATGAAGCAGCCCGGCAGAGAAAACAACGACCTGCCCATCGAATACTTTTCAGCCGATATCCTGATTCCGAACCTCTACGAGGCCGCCGACATCACCGAGCAGGCCGACGCTAACATCCATACCGCCAAGCTTATCGGCTCGGATATGGTCGCCCGCGGCGCCGCCTGCGCAGTCATAACGATGGGAAAACGCGGCTGTATGGTCGTTGACAGGGACAGTGCCGACCACATCCCCGCCTTTGAGGTTGAGCTTGTTGACCAGACCGCCAGAGGAGATGCCTTCGCCGGCGCATTAGCTGCCTACTGTGCCGTAAAGGATGACGTAAGAGGGGCTGTCAAATTCGCCTCGGCGGCAGGGGCCCTGGCCTGTACAAAATTCGGCTCAATCGAAGCTCTGCCAACAAAGGCAGAGATTATTGAACTGCTGCAGAAAGAAGACACCGAATAACCCCGTACCTCATCACTCGCCTCCCGAAATGAACCAAAGTTTGGAGTGCCTAAACTTTAGCTCACTTTAGGCACTTGCTACTCTGCGACCCTGCTCTGCGAAGCCCGCTACGCAGGGCGAAGAAGAGAGTAGCTTCGCTACGTAGCACGAGTTAGCTCACTTTTAACTTTCCACTTTTCTAAACAGCAAACCTGCGCCGATTATTGTTCCTGGCTGAGCTCGGCCTCCAGCTCCTTCTCCATTCTCTCCAGCTCCTCGGCCACATTCTCTGCGGTGATTTCACTCTCCGCCTCGGCTTTATATTCCGCTGAAGTCTTTATCTCCGGCTCACTCGACCCGCCCCCGCCCGGGCTTTTCTTGCATCCCGTCACCAAAAAAACGCTTATTGCCGTCACGACGACCGTAATCAGTATTTTCCGTGCCATTTTATTGCCCTTTCATAACCCATTGCCGCTCACAAACTACACCCGCTAAAGATGTCACTACCGCTCAGCTTCTTGTTCTGTTTCTTCGACCTTGTCTTTTTCTTTATCTTTATCTTTTTCTTTATCCTTGCCTTTACCTTTTTCCCGGGGCCGCTCAGTCTCTTCGCTGACACCTTTCTTGATAACCTCAAGAACCCTTCCCCTTCTTTTCTCCATTCGCTGTCGTTTGCGGTCATAGCGTCCTTGCTCCTTCGCCAGCAGCTTATCGACCCGCTCAAGCATTTTTGTGTCGTTTTGCGCAGCAGCCAATTCCCGGATTCGCCCCAGCCGTGCCGCTCGCCTGGTATGCTTTGCCTCCTCATGTGCAAGCTGCTCTTCCATCGCCCTTAGCTGCTGCTGATGGCCCTCACCTGCCGCCTTTTCCTCTTCACCGGCCTGCTTCGCCGCCCCGGCCTTCTCTTTGCCCTTACCTTTTGCTTCACCCTCTTCTTCTGTCTCTCTCTGCGCCTGCCGGACACGCTTTCTTTCCTGAGCTGCGGGTCGCTCACGTTCACGTCTTCGGCCGCTCCTCTGGGCACGACGCTGTTCAACCTGCTCATCCGTCTCGGCGCTGCGCTCTTTTTCTTTTTTCTCCACACGCTCTCGCCGCCTGGCTTGTCCGCCCGCACCTTTATCTTTGCCCTTACCTTGCGCAAAGACCATCCCGCAACCCCACAACACGACAAACATAATGAAAACTAAAACCGCCGCACGTTTCATAATATATCCTCCTGACTTACGATTCTCTTGCCACCGCCATTATCCCAAAACCCAAAACCGCCGCAAGCAAAATTAAAATCTATCACCTTCTCTCGCCCACATAATCGCCGCTGCACCCTGAAACAAAAACCGCGCTCGCCTCCGCCCTAAAACTCTACCTTCGGCACCTCGGTCTTCGCCTGCTCGCTGGCCTCGAAGTATTCAGCCGGCTCCACGCCGGCCCGCCTGCAGAAAAACGTCCCGAAAAACTGACGAGAATAAGAGTTAAGCTGCCTGGCCGACTCGTTATATCTCGTGCGGGCAACGGCTATACGGTTCTCCGTGCCCTCCAGTGCGACCTGAAGGTCGCGGAAGTTCTCGCTGGCCTTCAAATCAGGATACCGCTCGACAAGAAGCAAAAGCCTACCCAAAAACCCGCCAAGCTCGTTCGAGGCCTCGATTTTGCCCGCTCTGGTACCCGCCTGAAAGTACTTCTCCCGTGACTTGGCTATGTTCTCGAAAAGCTCTCTTTCGTGTGTTGCGTATCCCTTGACCGTCTCAACGAGATTAGGAACCAGGTCGAGCCGGCGCTGCAGCACAGCGTCAATGTTGGCCCAGGCGCTCTCTACCGCCTGCTCAAAGTTGACCGCCCTGTTGTATCCGCCGATGTACCATTTAAATATCCCGACACCGACGACAAGCACAACCGCCAGTATTACAATTAAAACTACCCATCCTTTGCCGGCATCTCTCATTTCATACCTCCACAATCTATCTTTATCTGACCTCTGTCTTCTGTCTTCTGTCTTCTGTCTTTTCTACCATCCTCCGCTCGCCCCGCCTCCGCCGAATCCACCTCCCATACCACCGCCGAACCCGCCGAACCCGCCGCCGAAGCTGCCCCCACCGTATGAGCCGCTTCTGCCAAACCCGCCGTAGCCACCAAACCCGCCGAGCATAAAAGGCAGAAAAAACCACAACCCCATCCCTCTGCCCAGACCGCCAAACAAAATTAAAAATAGCAACAACAACAGCAGAAAACTACAGCAGGGCAACCCCACCCTCCTCGGCCTTTCCGGCACAGGGGACAGCTTAGGCATACCACTCAGGGCCACACCGTACTCTTTAGCTATCTTCTGGGCAATCGTCGCATTGGCCCGGTAAATCCCCTCGTTATAGTCGCCCCTCTTGAGATACGGCACCAGTACATCCCTGCCGACCCGGCCGCAGTACTGGTCCGTAATAAAGCCCTCCAGCCCGTAACCGACCTCGAACCGCCACCGCCTGTCGTCTTTCGCAAGGACAAAGAGCATCCCGTTATCTTTGCCCGCCTGTCCTAATTTCCACTTTTCAGCTAATTCAATTGCAAACTGCTCGATAGGCAATCCCTCGGTCGTCGGCACGGTCAGAACGATATACTGAGCGCCCGTTCTTTGCTCTAACTCCTGCAGTATCCCGTTAAGCGAACGCTCCTCGCCGCCGTCTATCACACCGGCATAATCCTCAACGTATCGGCTGGGCATCGGTAATTCGACCCGCCCCAGGCCGACCCCCGCCACAGCCAATATCACCAGCAGCACCGCTATCAGTGTAAAAACGAATCTACGCATCATCAGACCTCAAGCTCGTCAACAATAACTGCCAATCGCTCAACGGTTTTATAGACGGACTCAAAGGCCGCTGCAACCTCGCTTTCCTGCAGGCGAACCTTCTCGTGCCGCCATCTCCTCGCCGCTCTAAGAAAATCAACATCAATTGAAAACTGCTCCGCCGCCTTTTCAAATACCGGCTCAGCCCGCCGCTACCGGTCAATGCCCCTCAACCACAGCATCGCCCGCAGCAACGGCACCAGCCCGCCCGCCGCCGAGGCGAGAATGTCACGAACTAACTTCCTGTTGCCCGCCGATGCGATGTAGCCCTGCCTTAACCGGATAAGTGTCGCCTTCAGCTCACGCTCACACTGCAGCCGAACGTCACCCTTGCCGAAAGTCAGCTTCTCAAAAGGGTCGGCGCCCAAAATCGTCTTGTGGGTCAGCTGAAGGTCCAGAAACTCAATACCGAAAACGTCACGCGACCGCTCAATATAATCCGCCGTCATAAGTAGCGGGGCGGCCAGTCTTCTCTTGCTCATCGACTTCGCCATACCGGCAATCGCTCTCAACGAATCCGGCCTCTGCTGTTCGAGAACAATAACGGTATTGATGTCACTCTCACCAGCCACAAAATCATCCGTCAAGCTGCTGCCGACAACGGTAACACTTCGCAGATTGTCACCCAGCACAGCGCCGAGCCGCTCGGCAAAGCCCCTTACCGCCTCGCAAATCTGCTGCCGCAGACCCTCTAATCTAAGTTCCCGCAAAGCGATGTCCCCGCTGCCCTGATTATTTTTGTCTTCAGTCATTTTGCCTTTACCCCTTTCGTCCTTAAAGCCAAACCTAAACAACGGTTAGCGTATCATCTTCATCCGCCAATTACAACCCACAACCAGCCCCCGACAACCGATTTTATTACCCCTGCAAAGAAATGCCAAAAGGTGTGTAACCAGCCGGTTACGCACCTTTTTTACAAAACACCAACCGCCGGCTGTTCTGAAAATACCCGACTGTAACATCCTTTGCCGTTATTTATCCTGCTATTTAGGTTTTTTATCGGCTGGTCCAATAAAAAAGTAAAGTTTTTCGAATTTCTTTGCCGAATAATACTGATGGGCGTTTGTCCGTTCTCAACACTGAAAAGGCCTGTTTTGTGGAAGAACCGTAAATATCTATACTGTTATCATTAAAGGCAGGGAAAAACTATGAGAATTATAGCTATAGTTAATCAAAAAGGCGGTTGTGGCAAAACAACAATAGCGATAAATCTGGCCGCCGCGCTCGCAGAAGCAGGCCGAAAGACCCTGCTGGTCGATATGGACCCACAGTCACACTGCGCCGTCGGTCTCGCCGTGCCCGAAGAGCAGGTCGAGCAGAGCATCTACGATGTCCTTATAAGCAGAAGCAGAAACGAGCCGATAAAGCTGACGGAAATACTCTGGCAGATTAGCGACAACCTCGAGCTGGCGCCGGCCAGCATAGACCTGTCCGCTTTCGAGCAGCAAATGGCAGGCATCCCCGAGCGTGAGAGGTGCCTCCAAGATGTCCTCGCCGATATCAAGGGCGAATACGACTATGCGATAATCGACTGCCCGCCCGCCGTAGGGCTGCTGACCTTCAACGCACTAAGGACGGCATCCGATGTCATTGTCCCCGTCGAAACCGGCTACTTCTCCCTCCACGGGCTCAGCAAACAGCTCGAGACGTTAAACATCCTCTGCGAACGATGCAACCAGCACATAGACGTCAAAGTCCTCGCCAGTATGTATGACATAAGAACAAAAATGGCACGCGAAATCCTGGCGGAACTGCGCTCACACTTCGCCGACAAAATGTTCAAGACCACCGTCAACTTCAACACCAAGATAAAGGAGGCCGCCAGCTTCGGCCAGCCCATCGGAGAATACGACCCCGCCAGCAAGGGCCAGGCCGACTTCCACACACTGGCCGACGAGATTATTAGTCTGCAGGCCGAACCGCATCGCACAGAATTCGCCGACACACTCGCAGAGCAGCTCGAGGCCATCACCACCTCCGCAGATGAGCTGCTAAAGACCACAAAACCCCCCGTAGAAACCGTCCGCGCTGCAAGACCGGCCGTAGCAAAACCAGCCATAGAGGCCATACCAGCCAAGAAGACCGCCGCTCCAACCCCCGCAACCACCGACGCAAAGCTTTCAGACTACTATGGCGTCAGCCAGATGAACGACGCCGTAGCGTTTGTAACGCTGTACCCACGCGCTAAAAACGTCCAGATTGCCGGCGACTTCAATAACTGGCAGCCGGAAAAAACAGGAATGGTAAAGGTAGGCGAAAGCGGAGTATGGCAGACAAAGCTAAAACTGCCGACAGGCAGATACCGCTATCGCCTGGTCGTCGACGGACAATGGCAGCAGGACCCATACAACGAGCAGACCGAACTAAACCCCTTCGGCGACCTTAACTCAGTCATCGAAGTAAAGTAAAAACACCCCGGCGCGGCGAAAAAACTTTCACCAGCGATGCTATTCCTGCTGCTATCCCTGATACTCGGAGCCGTCAACGATCCTCGTTATATCGACAGCACCGCCTATGCTCTCAACCCCGTAAGGCGTCGCCTGACCTTCGAATATCTCCTCGACCGTAATACTGTGGATGTACGTATAGGTAGTGCCCGACTCCACCCTCTCAGGCCGGATTTCAAGGCCCGCATCGGTGCTGGCCACAATCTCAAAGTTATGATAAAAGTAATCCGCCGCCTCATCGAGCACCGGCCCTTCCGTATCGCCGATTTTCACAATAATCCTGTTGGCGTAGCCGCTGCTGATTCTCAACGTAACGTTGTATCTGTGTCCCGCAGCAACCTCGATATCCTGCGTGGCCACCCCGCGCGTTATCGTAGGCCAGATAAACTCATGCCCTAATTTCTTATTCGAGACAGACCAGCCCTCGCCCAACGTCCATTGTTCATCTCCTTCGAGAAAAAGCCCGTTCTCAACAAGCTGCTTTCCTAAATACATCTTTCACTCCTGTAATCTATCCGTGGCACGTGCATCGTGGCACGGGCGTCTCGCCCGTGCATCTGCCCGCCTGATATTAGACCCTGCTGCGTATTTGATACAAAATGCCCGCCTCGCTGGATGGTTTTCTTGAGATAACCTGCTGTATTAAAAGCACTAAAATTTTTTCAAAAAATCCCGATTTTATTGTCACCCACCCGCACTTTTGATTGAAGTTCCCCGTCTCACGCAATCCGACATACGCACCACGAATTTGTTTAGCAGTAGTCAGTACGACTACTCGTTTAGCCCCGCCGCTCGCCTGCCCCTTTTGTTGTTGGCTGGGGCGGCAGGGGTAATTCTTATCGCCCCGCGTGCCGGGGGTTCTGCTCACGATTTCCCCCATACCTCTTCTCGAATTCCCCCATACCGCCGGCTATTAAAGGCCAGGGCGGAATGTCATTGGAACGCCAGGTCCGGCTTATCGCTGGAAGCCTGGTATTGCTGGGAATAATGATGTCATGGCTGCTGAATTGGGCGTTTATATTTGTTTCGGTCTTTGTCAGCAGCGGCCTGATTTATGCGGGACTTACCGATAATTGCCTTATGGGAATGCTGCTGATGAAACTTCCGTACAATAAAAAGCTTTATAAAACCAAGTCAGGCGGCGGAACCTGTTCCATCAGCGGCTGATCGCCGTGAATTTTAGCGGATTCCTCACATCCTTTCGGAATGACATGCTCGAGAATTTTCCCAAATTGGTATAATTTAATATCCTATCGCAATTCTACGGGTATAAACCCGTAGATGAAGTTACGGGATAGGTTATATAAACCCTTCACCTCAGAGCTATGGCGGAGTTTTCAACGATGGGTACGGCAACCTGTCAGGTTATGCGTAGGATGAAAACGTCGGATGGATAAGCTTCGACCTTAATATACCAGATGATTCTAATGATTACGGAGACAAAAATATTAATATTACTGACAGATTTTGCGCCCTTGACGCCGTCTGTCCGTTTCTTTTAACAGCCCTTTGCGGATCCGAATCGAATTAGGACAAATCTCAACAAGCTCATTCTCCTGAATGTACTCCATCATTGCTTCAAGACTCATCTTTCTCGCAGGTCTGACCTTGGCTGCATCGTCTTTGCCCGATGCCCGAACGTTAGTAAGCTGTTTACTTTTTACCACGTTTACGGGTATGTCTTTTTCCTTGCAGTGCTCCCCGACTACTTGTCCTTCATACACTTTTTCACCAGGATCAACAAAGAAAATACCCCGGTCGTACAAAGCATCAATCGCATAAGCTGTCACTTGTCCGGTATTGGTTGCAATCATAACGCCTGCCTTTCTCTGAGGTATCGCTCCCCGCATCAGCTCATATCTTTCAAACGCATGATGCACAATCGCTCTGCCCTGTGTTGCGTTCATCATCCTGGCATTAAGACCGAACAAGCCTCGCGATGGTATCAAAAATTCCATATGAACAAAATCACTTGCTCCGCTCTTGGCATCTATTTTAACTATTTCACTGCGCCGGTCGCCCAGAAGACTCATCACAGAATTCTGGCAATCTAAAGGGCAATCCACCATAAGCAATTCTATCGGCTCATGATGCCGTTCTTCAACTATTCTCAAAATCACATTCGGCTTACCTACACAAATCTCATACCCTTCGCGCCGCATATTCTCAAGTAAAATCCCAAGATGCATCAGCCCTCTACCGGAAACATTGAATTCTTCAGGTGTCCGGCCGGCTTCTACTCTCAATGCGACATTCTGCTGAAGCTCCTTTTGGAGTCTATCTCCAATCTGCCTGCTCGTTACGTATTTGCCGTCTTGGCCGGCGAAAGGCCCATCGTTAACCCTGAATGTCATTGACATTGTCGGCTCATCAACAGGAATAACCGCAAGCCTTGAAGGATTATCCACACAGGCAATGGTGCTGCCAATATCAACAGGATCAAGCCCCAATATTGCACATATGTCACCGGCCTGGACGCTTAAAACCTGCTTTCGGCTAAGTCCATGAAACTGATGAATATGCATAATCTTTTGCTGTGTATGCAGACCTTCGGCGTCAATTACAGTAACTCTCTGACCTTCAGTTATCTGTCCGGCAAAAATCCTTCCTATTGCTATCTGCCCCACATAATCAGAATATTCCAGATTCGTCACCAGCATTTGCAACGGAGCATCAGGGATAACATGCGGCGGAGGAACATTATTTATGATTGTATCGAATATTACCTGCATATTGCCGGTTCTCTTCTCAGAATCAGTCGTCGCCCATCCATCCCTTGCCGATGCGTAAACAAGAGGAAAATCAAGTGCCTCATCGTCGGCGCCAAGTGACACAAGCAGATCAAATACTTCATTGACGACATCATCCGGCCTGCTGTTCGCGCGATCAGCCTTGTTGATAATGACTACGGGTTTCAGCTTATACTCAAGGGCCTTGATCAATACAAATCTGGTCTGCGGCATGGGCCCTTCAAAGGCATCAACCAAAAGCAGCACACCGTCTGCCATTTGCAAAACACGTTCAACCTCTCCGCCAAAATCAGCATGCCCCGGTGTATCGATTATATTGATTTTATATTCATTGCCTCGTGAATCCGTATAGTAAATAGCGCAGTTTTTACTTAAAATTGTTATACTCCGCTCCCGTTCCAGCGGATTCGAATCCATAATCAATCCGTGCTCGCTGCCGGCCAGCTTGTCAAGATCCTCCTGCCGAAACATCCCCGACTGGTACAGAAGCTGGTCTACCAGCGTCGTCTTGCCGTGGTTAACATGGGCAATTATAGCTACATTACGAATATAATCTGAATACATAATAAATTCTCAAAAAGGTTAGTTAATATTCAGGATTTGGATTAATCTTTCTCGTGTAAATCAAGCACTCTACATTATTTCTTAGGAATGTCAATACAAAACCGCATAATGTGGCATGCCAGCATGCCCTGCCCCTGTTTTTTGTACCAGTTGTTATGAGAGTATTTCAGATTCTTAACGCCTTGGACCTTTCCGGCGTCGTCTTTGGGAAGCACGGGTCTTTTTGCCCGCGACCGGAAATTTGCCTCTGTGCATCCCTGATAGCCGTTTATCCGCAGGTTGCGGTTGTGGCGAATCAGGTTTAGTGTAGGTAAAGTCTTTACAT
>CAYONQ010000015.1:0-41501 GCA_964405375.1 uncultured Pirellulales bacterium | reverse complement strand
AAATATCAAATAGTATATAATAACTAGTTTAGGCGGTTCCTTCCCCCCCCCCAACGTTGCCCGCCCAGTGTATCAAATCAGCCGGCGAAAGTCAAGAAAATTCCCCCCAAACCAGGCCAAAAAGCGGATTTAGGGTTCTGCTGGTTAAAACCGAAAAAATCTCCCGAAATCCGCAAAAAAATCCTTGCAAAATAACCCCCTTTTGTGGTATAATACAGCCAAATTAAGGTATGAAGGCAGGCTCAAAAAACTATCATAATTTCTGTTTGCCATCATAATTCGTTTCCGTTTTTTCATACCAGCCCCGCCTTCAAAACTCTGCCGTTAGCTTCGTTACGGAACTAAGTATTGCGTTTTTTGTCTGAACCGGCAGAAAAACCAAAAATGCGCAAAAAAACTCGAAAATTAAGGGAACAGATAGCCGACTTTGCGCATCTTATCAGTGTGCCCCGTTAGAGATTAGTCCACTGAAGTGTTTTCTGTCTCTAACGGGGTGGACAGCGAGCCAATCGTTCGGCTATAGGCGCGTTACCTGTACCGCCATAATACATTTATCATAAATCTTGGAAAGGACTCAAAAATGAAAACGAGAAATTGGAGTATTTACCTGGCATCAATAGTGTATTTGTCACTTGCACGCATAGCCCCTGCCAAAGTGGTTATTGTCGAGGTTACGGGCATCGTTCATTCTGTTCAAACTGAGGGCGGTTTCGCTCTGGATGGTTCCATCAGTGAGGGTTCGGTAATGACCGGTACCTGCACCTACGATACGTCCACGCCCGATCTGGACGATAGTCCGTGTCACGGAACTTATGCACTGCTTTCACTTTCAATGACTATCGGAAACTACACATTTACACACGACCCGACTCCTACCCCTGCTGGGGGCAGGGCTTTATTCGAGGTCTCGGTCGTGGACCTTGCCTACGAAGCTCATAGTTCTGCCCCATTTTTTGACGGCACAATCTACGTAAACGGCTCGCCTAAAACTTATAATGACATCCCTTGGATTGATACTTATCTAAAGCCCATCGACGTCTGCAGCAGCACAAACGATTACACCGACAACGATGAGCTGCCAGATTCATTCCCGCCTATCTCAGCTTTTAATTGGCGTAGAGAGTTCGAAACACGCTTTTATGATAAATATGGCCGCTATTTTAGGATATCCGGCGAAATAACGTCTCTCGCCGCCGCACCCGGGCCTATCGGGGTTGCGCCGGACGAATTGAGCTTCCGCCGTTGTATCGGCGAACCAAGTCCTCAACCGCAGACCCTTTCCATCCGTAATAACACCGCTGATACGCTTCATTGGCAGATTAATGAGGACTGCAACTGGCTGGATGTTTGCCCCACCTCAGGCCAATCTTCGGGCGAAGTCGATGAAGTTATCGTCAGCATAGACACCAACAACCTGCCCGCTGGTCGGCATAGTTGCGGACTGATAATTTCCGACCCTGACGTCCCCGGTTACATACGTTATGTTCCGGTGAGCTTACTTATTGGCTCAAAGCTGCTCGTTCCAGGCCAGCATCCCAATATCCAGGCCGCCATAGATGCAGCCGGTGATTACGATACAGTCCTTGTCGCCCCCGGCACATACACCGGCCCCGGCAACCGTGACATCGACTTCAGAGGAAAACCCGTTATGCTCCGCTCAGAAAACGGGCCCGGAAACTGCATCATCGACTGTAACGGTACGGAATACGAACCCCACTCCGGCTTCCTATTTCACAGTTTAGAAGATGCAGATTCCGTTTTAGATGGTTTCACTATCACCAATGGCTGTCTGTCCGGCTTTCCGGGGCCTGACTCCGGCGGCGGAATATACTGTTACAATAGCAGCCCCACAATCCGTAACTGTATTATTACTGGTAATTCGGCGGATTGGGGCACCGGCGGGGGAATCTACTGCTACAGAAGCGACCCAACAATTATAAACTGCACCATTAGCGGCAACTCAGCGGAATACGACGGCGGTGGAATCTCCTGCGAGAAGTACAGCAACCCAACAATTATAAACTGCATAATCACCGGCAACTCAGCCGGGATAGCCGGCGGCGGAATCTCCTGCGAGAGAGGCAGCAACCTAACAATTGCAAACTGCACACTTGCTGAAAATTACGCCGCCAACGGAAACGCCCTCGCCTGTGATTTCTACAAACAGCAGTATCCAAGCATTCTTCAGCTAACAAACTGTATCCTCTGGGACGGCGGCAACGAAATATGGAACAACGATAATTCAACTATCGACATAACCTACAGCAACGTTCAAACCGGCTGGCCGGGCACCGGCAATATTGATGTTGATCCCTGCTTTGTCTCGCCCGGCTGCTGGGCCGATTCTAATGACCCGAATATCATCGTTGAACCCAACGCCCCCAACGCAATCTGGATTGAAGGCGACTATCATTTGTACCCATTTTCGCTCTGCATTAACGCCGGCGACCCCAATTATATTGTCACCCCCGGCGAAACCAACCTCGACGGCAGCCCCCGTATTATCGCCGGCAGAATCGATATGGGCGCCTACGAATCTAATCATACCCGCGCTCGTCTGTGGATATTCCCACGGCTAATCTATCGCTACAGCCACACGCAAAGAAGAATATCGGCCTGGCTCCGTTTACCCAAAGGCGTCACCAAAGACGATATTGACAGCAACACACCGTTATTACTCTACCCGGGCGAAATCGAGCCGACCCGTCAATATATCTTCCCTCGCGGCAGACGTGGCCCTAAGCGTGTAAGCATCATCGCCTACTTTGACAAACGTGATTTGATGGATGTTATTAGTAACAACGGCAGGGTGGAGTTGAAACTTGTTGGCCGATTAAAAACAGGCCGATACTTCTTCGGCTGCGACACCGCCAGAATAATCCACCGCCGTCATCCTCCCCGCCGGCCTTGGCGCAGCCGTTAGCCCAAATGCCGACACCCTCATCTTCTAACTTGCAGCTACCAAAGACTCCGCCGCCGGCTGGCCACGCCCAGCCGAGGGTCAAAGCAGCAAACTGGCCGCAGTGGCCAAGCCACGAGGGCGGTTTCGCTTTGACCTAAAAGCGTTTTCTCCTCCGTAAGGAGTCCTTCGGAAAAACGCTCTCGGCGAAGTCCCTCAAGCCCCTCATTCAAAAACCATGATTCTTAAAGCACTCCATAAGTATATACGCATATACTAATATACTTGTACAAAACTCCTCTTTCTAATCCCCACCAAACCAAATCCACAATGATTTTTCCCCCGACTTTTTTCTAAAAAAAGCCCCCGCGGCGTTTGAGCGGGGTAGCTTGTGCTGCCTGCGGTGTGAGTTTACCCGCCATTCTTTTCTTTTGGTGGGAATACTATTTTTTACCCTGTTAGAAGTAAAACTTTCTAACAGAGTTTACTTCGTCCCTTACGCCACTGCGTAATACCGGATGTTTCCTCATCGCGGCCTCCGGCAGCACCCCACAATCCGTCAACACCGCATTTACTTTTGAATTCTTGCCCCTGCTTGTTTTTGGCAGGGGTTACGCTGTGGTTTTACATTTTTAGCTTTAACTTTTCAGCTCTTTACTATCCAGCATCTGTCCTCTGCCCTCTGTGCCCTCGGTGGCAAATGAATCCGTGTCCATTCGTGGTTAATTTTTGTTTTGAACTTCGTATTTTGGTCATTTGAATTTGTTTCGGATTTCGATATTCGAATTTCGTATTTCTCCTCTCTTTTTTTCATTTTTTTGCACTTTTTCCCCCGATTTTCGTCATTTTTCTCACTTTTTCTCACTTTTTCACCATTTTTTCCTTACCTATTTTACCCAAGCCCTCCAAATTAACCCCGCCGCTCAAGTTTGAGCATCCTTTTTTTAAGCTTCACCCCCCCGATTGCACCGAACCCGCCCATCCCGCCGTTGCTGTAAGTCACTCTATGACAGGGAATTATCAAAGGCAGCGGATTATTCGCCATCACCCTCCCGACCGCCCTGGCAGCCCCCGGCCGACCCACTCTTTCAGCCAATCCGCCGTAACTTATTGTCTCACCAAACCTTACGTCCCTGCACGCCATCAAAATGTCCCTTGCAAACCCGCCTAATCCATCAAATATGACGGGTATATCTTTGCCGAAATCTACGTAACTTCCCTCAAAATAAGCAGTTATCTGCTCGGCAAGTTCCCTGAAAAGCATCTTGTCGTATCGGGCATTTTCTAAGCCCTTTAGCAGATGGGACTTAGCTGTTCCGTATCCCGCTATCGGCAGCCGGCTCCGCAACAGCTCCCCCTCCGCCCCAGCCAGCCCAAAATACCCCCATCCCGTCTTAAAAATCGTGTATTTTATTGCTTTTCGCATTTTTTATCGTGCTCAACGCTCAAAATTCATATCTATAATAAACTCAAATTCATTGACTTATAAGCGAAGTTTTGTTAAGTATATTAGTTTTTATAAAAATTGGCCAATACTCGGCTTGTGCAAAATTTTTGGTTTTTGACCTATGGCCCTTGAAGAATTGAGAAAGCGAATAGATGAGCTTGACGAAAAAATCGTCGAGCTGCTTAATGAGCGTGCGCGCGTTGTCGTGGAGATAGGCAAGCTCAAAAATAAGGATGGCAAGCCCATCTACGCACCGGACCGCGAGAAGGAGATTTTCGCCAAGATTGCCAAGCTCAACGATGGCCCGCTGCCCGATAGGTGCCTGGTGGCGGTTTGGCGTGAGTTGATGAGCGGCTCTTTTGTGCTGGAAAGACCGTTGCGAATCGGCTATCTCGGCCCCGACGGCAGCTTCAGCCACACCGCTGCGACGCTTAAATTCGGCCAGAGTGTCGAGTACGAGCCGTTGGCTGATATCAGAAGTATCTTTGATGAGGTAAGCAAAGGCCATTGCGATCTGGGTATTGTGCCGATAGAGAATACCACTGGCGGCGGCGTGATAGAGACGCTCGACGCCTTGATAGATTCGGATGTGAAGGTCTGCTCCGAGGTCTTGATGGCGATTCATCATAATCTGCTGGCGAGTTGCTCACTGGAGAAGATAGAGAAGGTTTACTCAAAGCCGGAGGTATTCGCCCAGTGCCGGAACTGGCTAAGCGCCACCTTTAAGGATGCGCAGACCATTGCGGTCGCCTCCACCGCTGTGGCGGCGAAGACGGCCGCCGAGCAGCCGGGAGTGGCGGCGATTGGCTCGGCTGTCGCTGCGGAGCTGTACGGGCTTAAAATCATCTGCGAAAACATCGAGGACATCACTAATAACATAACCAGATTTCTTGTAATCGCCCGTGAAGATGCAAAGCCGACCGGTGAAGACAAGACCGCTATATTGTTCAGCACCGCTCATAAGGCCGGCGCCCTGGCGGATGTGCTTGATGTCTTTAAGAAATACAGTATCAATCTAACGAATATAGAGTCCAGACCCAGCAAGAAAAGGGAATGGGAATACTATTTCTTTGTGGATTTTGTCGGGCACAGAATGGATGAGCGGGTACAGAAGGGACTGGAAGATGCCCGTAAGCATTGTCTTCAGCTTTCGATATTAGGCAGTTTCCCGAGGGCAACGGAACTGCTTTAATCGTGGCCTGTTGCCCGCAGCCCGAGCGACGGATTACAAATGTAGGAGAGTTTTTAATGAGAAAGCCGTTTGTGGCCGGTAACTGGAAGATGAACACCGACAGCCACAGCAGCGTGAGTTTAGCCAAGGACGTTGCCGCCGGGACGTCGGAGATTGCCGGCCATAAAATCGATGTTGCGGTGATACCGCCCTTTGTTTATATTCAATCGGTGGCGAAGGTGCTTTCGGCGTCGAGCGTTGCGGTCGGCGCTCAGGATATTTACACAGAAAAGCAAGGCGCCTTTACCGGTGAGATAAGTGCATCAATGCTGAGAGATATCGGTTGTACCTATGCGTTGTGCGGTCATTCGGAGCGCCGGCACGTAATCGGCGAGCAGGATGAGCTGATAAATAAGAAGGTTTCTGCTGCCATCTCCGGCGGGCTTTTGCCGATATTATGTGTGGGTGAGCTGCTTGAGGAACGCCAGAGTGATAAGACAGGCGAAGTGGTAACCCGGCAGATAAAGGCCGGGCTGGCCGGTTTAGGCGCCGAGAAGGTTTCGGCTGTTACGGTGGCTTATGAGCCGGTCTGGGCTATCGGGACGGGTCTAACGGCCACCCCGCAGCAGGCACAGGAAGCACATAATCTGATAAGGAGATTGCTTGGCGAGATGTATGACGGGCAGTTGGCTGAGGAGATTCGTATCCTCTACGGCGGCTCGGTAAAGCCCGACAGCGCTGCGGAGTTGATGGGCCAGCAGGATGTGGACGGCCTGCTGGTCGGGGGAGCGAGCTTGAGTGCGGATGACTTTGTGGCTATAGTTAAAGGGGCGGTGTAACCGTAGCGGCGGTGTGTCGCGATTGAAAGTTAAAAAGGATTTTTAAGGAATGAATATGACAGTTTTTCCATTACTGGCGGCAAGTTTCATTATGAAGGCGGTTGCCGTTATCTTTGTTGTTTGCTCTCTGGTGTTGATATTAACCATTTTGATTCAGAAGGGCAGAGGCGGCGGCTTGAGTGCGGCGTTTGGTGGGGGTATGGCCGGCGGGCTTTTGGGCTCGAAGACCGGTGATTTCCTGACGTGGTTTACGATAGCGCTGGTGGCTTTGTTTTTGGGTCTTGCGGTGATAATGGCCAAATTCTACAGACCGTCTGTCAGTGATTTTGGCGAGGGCCAAGCCCAGCAGCCGACGGCTCAGCGACAGCAGCCGGTAGATACAGAGCAGCCGTTGGTCGATACCACGACGGCAGATTCTAATGGAGATGCCGGCGGGGGGTTTTGATATAACTTAAGAGTCGGTATCGGACATTCGGGGCTGTTTTGGGAGCGGCTATGCTAAATAGTATGACCGGATATGGATGTGCGGAAGGCCAGCTTGATGGCACAACCTATGCTGTTGAGATAAAGGCGGTTAACAGCCGATATTTCAAGACCAGAGTAAAATTGCCGGAGTCAGTGGCATTTCTCGAGGATGATGTTGAGAAGCTTCTTCAAAAGAGTTTGTCGCGGGGAATGGTCGATTATACGCTTCGGCTGAAGAATGTCTCGGCGGATGCGCTGTTTGATATAGATGAGAGGGCCCTGCGGCTGTATGTGGAGAAGTTGGGCAGGGTCACGTCTTCGGTTGATATTAAATGTCCGATAGATATTAGCGGGCTGCTTGGCCTGCCCGGTATATTAGTGCCGACATCACCGGCTTCAGAGGTGGCTGAACGGGTCAGGGGGATGGTTTTAAGCGTTACGCAGGAGGCGATAGACGAGTTGAAGCGGATGCGTGCCGCCGAGGGTGCTGCGCTTGCGGCCGATTTGAATAGCCACTGTGAAGTGATGAAGCAGGACATCGAGCGAATTCAAGTTCTCAGCACGGTTGTTTTGCAACAGTATCAGAGGAAGCTGAAGAAGAGGGTCGATGAGCTGCTGGCGGCCGCGAAGCTGAAATTAGATGAAGAGACGCTTGCGAGGGAGGTGGCAGTTTTCGCTGAGAGGTCGGATATATCTGAAGAGATTGCCCGGCTGGATTCGCACCTGCAGCAGTTCGCTGAGAGCTGCCGGGCAGAGGGCCAGGCGGGGCGTCGGCTGGACTTTATCAGCCAGGAGATGCTCAGAGAGGCCAATACTATTGCCAGTAAGGCATCCGACATAGAGATTACCCGTTGCGTGGTCGATATAAAGTGCCGGATAGACCGGATTAAAGAACAGGTTCAAAACGTGGAGTAAATAGCTGCCTACGCAGGCACAAGGTTTGAGTGTTTAGTAATAATGCAGGAGCAGAAAAGCAAAAAAGGTAAGGTGGTAATAGTAAGCGGGCCATCCGGCGTGGGCAAGAGCACGATTTGCAAAGAGGTGGTTAGGCGGCTGGATGATGTCTATCTTAGTGTCTCGGTTACGACCAGACCCAAGGCCGAAAGCGAGCGTGACGGACAGGATTACTGGTTTATATCAAAGCAGCAATTCCAGGAGCGGATTGATAAGGGCGAGCTTTTGGAATATGCCGAGGTGTTCGGCAATTTGTACGGCACGCTAAAAAACATGGTAGAGCGGTCGCTGCAGGCGGGCAAGACCATTATCCTGGAAATTGATGTTCAGGGCGCCAAACAGGCGAAGGCAGTATATCCGGATGCGGTGATGATTTTTATTCTGGCGCCGACCCAAGGGACGCTGGTAGAGCGGATGAGCAGCAGAGGTCGGGATGAGGCCGAAGTGACTGAAGAGAGACTGGAGGGTGCAGGTACTGAAATCGCTGCTGCGTGGCAGTATTATGAACATATGGTGATAAACGATGATTTGGAGCAGGCGGTAGGCGAGGTGGTGGAGATTATCAGGGAAAAAGGACATCAGGACATAAAGATATCGGGGTATCAGGGACGCGGAGAATCGATGGATACCCCAGATGGAGGAAAAGAATGATAGAGGAACTTAAGAGTACAGAGATAGTCGATAAGGTTGGCGGCAGGTTCAAGCTGACGGTACTGATTCAGAAGCGGCTCGGTGAGTTGATGGCTGGCGCTCGGCCGCTGATTGAGGATACCGAGGGCAGGACACAACTGGAGATTGTTGTTCAGGAGATTTTGCAGGACAAGATTGCTGTTGATGATGGAGCCGGTAAGGTTGATAAATCGAGCAATGAATAGGATCACGACTTATAAGTCGTGTTTTTTTGAATGATTGAGCTTTAAATGCCCGAAGGCAGGTTAAATCTTGGCGGTTTGAATATCCTGTTAGGTGTCAGCGGGGGGGTTGCTGCATACAAGGCGGTTGATTTGGCAAGCAAGCTGACGGCGGGCGGCGCTAATATAAATACGGTAATGACGGAGAATGCCTGTCGGCTGGTCGGGCCGAGTAGCTTTGAGGCGGTTACCAATTCGGCGGTTTTTACCAGCTTGTGGGACCGGCATGAGGAATATAAAATCGGGCACATAGCTTTAGTTGAGTGGGCGGATATTGTTGTGGTAGCGCCGGCGACGGCGAATGTTATAGGCAAGATTGCAAACGGTATCTGCGATGATTTGCTAAGCACGGTACTTTGCGTCTGCTGGTCCAGGCCGACACTTTTAGCTGCTGCAATGAACGATAATATGTGGCAGAACCCTGCGGTGCAGCGAAATGTAGCGAGTGTGAAAGAGATGGGTTTTCAGTTGATAGGCCCTGAGGAGGGACGGCTTGCCAGCGGCAAAGAGGCGATAGGCAGGATGTCGGAGCCGGCAGATATTTTAGAGGCGATTAAAAAGATAGCTGCGAAGGCAAAGAGACGCAGAGGCACAAAAAAAGATTAAAAAGGCAGGGGGACAGGGGGGATGGGCTGGTGGCAAAATGCATTTTTTAATCACAGCAGGCGGCACTCGTGAGTATATCGACCCGGTGCGTTTTATCTCCAACGCAAGCAGCGGCAGGATGGGTTATGCACTTGCGGCTGCGGCCATTGACGCCGGCCACAGGGTAACGCTTATAAGCACTTCTGATTTGCAGCCGGCGGTAGGGGTGGAATTCGTAGGGGTTGACTCGGCTTTTGAGATGTTTGCCGCCGTTAAAAAATTCTTTGCTAAATGTGATTGTCTGATTATGGCTGCTGCGGTGGCTGATTACACTCCGGCTCGACCGGCTGAAACAAAGATTAAAAGGACAAGCAAACCCGTAAGTATCAGGTTAAAACCAACGCCTGATATTCTAAAGTGGGCGGGAGAGCATAAAGTAAAAAGTAAAAAGGCAAAAGGCAAAATTGTTGTCGGCTTTGCGCTGGAGGACAGGAACCTTCGGCAAAATGCCGAAAGAAAGCTCAAAGAAAAGAATCTGGATATGATAGTCGCCAATACGCCTGCTGCAATCGGCTCAGACGAGACCCGTGTTCAGATAAAAACGCCCGGTCACAAATGGCTGAGACTGCCGAAGGCAGACAAGACGGCAGTCGCCAAAAAAATCATCTCTTTTGTAGAATGTATTTAGCGGGAGCCGGGCTGGTCAACCCTTATCTTTTATTCCGAGGTCGTTTTTTGTAAGGATGGACTCGAATTTATAGCCGGCCTTTTTGACGTTTTCTTCGGTGCCTTCTTTGCGGTCGATGCAGGCGACGATTTTTTTAACGGTTGCGCCGGCTTCGGTGATGATTTTGGCGGCCTCGAGGACCTGTCCGCCGGTAGTGGCGATGTCTTCTACGAGCAAGACCACGTCGTTGGCTTTAAGGACGCCTTCGATTAGTTTGTCCGTGCCGTGGCCTTTTTTGGTCTTGCGGATTATGCAGAAGTTTTTGCCGGTTGCAAGGGCGGTAGCTACGGCAAGTGCTACACCTCCCAGTTCGGCGCCGGCTATTAAGGTTACATCGTCGGTAACATACTTGGCGAATTCTTCGCCGAGCGCCGCCAAAATGTCCGGGCAGGTCTCGAAAAGATATTTATCAAGATAGTAATTGCTGCGTTTTCCGCTGCGAAGTATGAAATCACCTTCGAGATAGGCGGTTTCCTTGATGCGATTTATCAGTTCTTCTCTGGTCATTTCTCACGCCTCAATTATAGACGAGTGTAGAGTTTACACATTAAGTTCTACAGTTTTGTTTAGCTCTTTGCGGTATTTTCTGCGAATTGGTGTTATGATGTCTCTTGTGAATTCATCGACCTGCTGCGGGGCTCTGCCGACGTAGCTTTTTGAGTCTAATACTTTTTTGAAATCGACTTTTTTGAAGGTGGCATCGGCTTTAAGGCGTTCGAGTAGGTCGTTTGGCCTGCCGAATTTTTTCACTTGTTCTGCTGCTGCGTGTGAGTGCTGCCTAATTTTCTCGTGTAGTTTCTGTCTATCTCCGCCACACCTGACCGCTGCCATCAGGATGTTTTCGGTGGCCATAAAAGGCAGCTCCGCAGCAACATGGGCTGCTATTACTTTCGGATAGACGACCAGCGCGCCTGCGACATTGATGAGGATTTCGAGGATTCCGTCAACGGCTAAAAATGCCTCCGGGATGACTACCCTTCTATTGGCTGAGTCATCGAGTGTTCTTTCGAACCACTGTTCGGATGCGGTCATCGGCGGGCTGGAGGCCAAGCTCAATACTAATCTGCTAAGGGCGGTTGCCCTTTCTGCACGCATCGGGTTTCTTTTGTAGGCCATTGCGGAAGAGCCGACCTGGGATTTCTCGAAGGGCTCTTCAATCTCCTTTAGATTTGCGAGCAGCCTAAGGTCGTTGCATAGTTTGTGTGCCGACTGTGCGATTGAAGCAAGCGTATTTACGATAAGGGTGTCGATTTTTCGCTGATATGTCTGGCCGGTTACGGCGCAGATTTTTTTGAAGCCAAACGCAGCGGCGATAATTTTGTCTAGCTGTTTAACTTTATTATGGCTGCCGTCGAAGAGCGTCAGGAACGAGGCCTGAGTGCCGGTGGTGCCTTTGACCCCTCTGAAGGGTAATGTATCGAGCCGATGTTCGATTTCGTGGGCGTCCATTACGAACTCATAGCACCACAGAGTCGCCCTTTTGCCGACGGTTGTTAGCTGGGCGGGCTGAAAGTGTGTAAAGCCCAATGTTGGCAGCGAGCGATGCTTCTTTGCGAACTTGGCCAGCAGGTTTATTGCCGCCGCTAATTTGCCCACAGTTAGTTGCAGGGCGTCCCGCATAATTATCAAATCGGCGTTATCGGTTACGAAACAACTGGTGGCGCCGAGATGGATAATGGGGGCGGCCTTCGGTGCTGCGTCGGCAAAGGTGTGGATGTGGGCCATCACGTCGTGGCGGAACTTGGTTTCGTAGCGGGCAGCTTTGTTAAAGTCAATATCGTCAAGGTGTTTGGCCATCTGGTCTATCTGGACTTGTTTTGTGTCAAGCCCGAGTTTTTTTTGTGCCTTCGCCAGCTCCAGCCAGAGTTTTCGCCAGGTGCCGAATTTTTTCTGGGCACCGAATAGCTCAGCCATTTCTTTCGAGGCGTTTCTGGCGACAAGCGGACTTGCATATTTAGTTTTGAGTTTTGAGTTTGTCATTTTTTGCTCTCTTTTCGTTGTTCGTGACTTTAAGAGTTTGTCCGGTATAGGTTAATTAGATTTTTAGAGCCGTTGTTGATTTTGTTCCCATATTCCATAGTTTTGTAAGAGCCAGTCGGCACGTTCAGGAAATTGTCTTAATATAGTTTCTGGGTTAGTACGCTCAAGAAGGTACACTGCCCTGTGCTGCAGTAGTATTTTTGAAATTTGTTTTTGTTTGTCAAGATATACTCTTTCGGAGAAGCCCCGCCCGTCTAAAAGCTCCATATCCAGTACATATAGGGCCTTTTCCTCATATCTGTTTGTTGTGGGCGGCGGGGCGATGTCTTCGGGTTCGATTCTGGAGATGAGCACGGGGGTGATTTTCCCTTCGGCGCCGATTGTATCCACGATGATTTTCTTATAATTGCTGTCGAGCATTTGGCTGAAAAGCAGGTCAAGGAATATGTCCGGTATTGCGGCGGTACTTAGCTGGTAATTTTTTTCCCGGGCGGGTGCGTTAGATTGCCTGACGGTCATAATGCCGGTTTTATCGAGGGAGAGCTCGGAGTTGCTTCTGTCGGTCAAGCTGGTGGTTTCGCTTTTCCAGGTGAACTCGCCAAGGTTATTGCTGCTTTTAAGAAAAGATGCCTGTTCCTGAGGAAATCGGCCCCGGAAGTAATAAAAACTTGCCGCCTGTATATTAGGTTGGGCGTTTTTGTCGGAGTCGGTGCGTGTGTCCATTGTAAATCCGATGGGTTGTTTTGCTGTGTCTTTAATCAGGAAAAGGGTCTGCTGGTTTTTGTCGTGGAGGAGGTTATCCAGTCCTTTGGTTTTGATTTCTGAGACGATTTTACTGCCGGCCTTGAGCAATTGGTTGCCTTTGAATATTATGCTGTTAGCGATTTGTTTGAAGGCCTGCTCGGCCAAGCCTGCATCGCCGGTGGTCTGGTGGACTTCAATGTCGAGCCGGCGGTTGTCCGGCAGCCGAACGGTGCCAAAGAACACTTCGAGCAGGTTTTTTTTGTTTTTTATATGTGCCCAATCGACAGAGATTTCGCCTGTGGGGATTTGGTCTGTTTTTTCAATCACCCCATCAACGTCGGAGGCCATTTGCCCCAAAATCGTATCCGCAGTGGTCTTTGTAGCAGCCAACAGGTATCGACAGCGAGTGAGAGTTGTTACGCTGCCGGAGCCGGGGGCGAAAAAGCTACTTAAGGTGAAGCCATTTTCCTCATACCTCCATTGTTTGTCGCTTTGCCAGCCGTTTCCAGTCGGCATTGATACCGATAGGCCGCCGTTCGGTAATTTTATCGGCCCTGAAAGCACGATGGCAGACCTTGAGGCGATTATGAAACGGGCAATCAGCAGGGCGACGATAAAGGCGCCCAGAAGGGCTATTTTGTCCGCTGCATATTTTTTCATTTTGCCAGTTTTATCCATATACGTAGAGGATAGCTGAAAAGTGAAAAACGTAAAGCGAAAAGCTGTAGAAGTTCAAATTCGACGGCTTTTAGTTTTTTTGAGGTTAATTTTTGCATCTCTGTGGTTTTTTGGCTGCTTGTGGCAGGGCTAAAAAGACTGCAATTATGGGACTTTTGTTTTGCAGCAAGTAGCGAAATGACAACCATAGCAGATTTAAGCTGTGGGTGATTTTGCTTATTGCGAAATTATTTATATATATTTAGGTAGGGAACGGGAGCGCAGCTTCCGGATTGTTAAGCGTTTTTTGAAGTAGAAACCAGTTTTGCGATGGGAGCTGATTATGAATGAAGTAATGATGCTGCGTGGGGCCGAGCCGAGGGAGATTTTAGAGAAAATTATTGAGAAGAAGACACCTGCCATTATGTCCTATCTGGTCGGGGGGAAATGGCACGTTGCGAAGGTGCAGCTGACGGAGCTTGGAGCCAATCGGCTGGATGTCCAGGTCTTGGCGGAGAAGAGGCCGCAACCGGTGGATATACGGATTGACCAGCCGGTCGGCATATCGCTGAAGTATGGATACGGCAAGTTTATTTTTGACACGTCTGTAACGGCTCTTAAGCCATCACTGAATTCGGGGAGCGGTGGAAAGATAGTGCTTGCCGTGCCGGATCGGATCGAGGTGGTGGAGAGAAGGAGCTATTTTCGTGTTAATGTCCCCCGGACGCTGAAGGTAAATGTGATGCTGTGGCATCGCCGCGGGTGGCATCTTGCTGGAGATTGTAAGACGGAGAGCTGCCGTGCGGCTGGGTCACAAGACAGTGGTTCTGATGACCGTCGGGCGATGCCTGCTGATTATTGGGAGGGTCGGCTGGTTGATATTTCCGCCGGTGGTGCGCAGATTGCAGTTGATGCCGTAAAGGGGTCGGAACTCAAAAGGGGACAGTTTATCGGGCTGCGATTTACGCCTATGCCTTACGAGACGCCGTTGATGCTTAGTGCTCAGATTAGGAGCGTCTTGCCGACAGCGGACGGCAAAAGTGCCTGCCTGGGGCTACAGATTGTGGGATTGGAGGCGAGCCCGGAAGGCCGGGGCATTCTGCAGCGATTGTGCAGCGTTGTCGAACGGTATTATCAGATAAACCAGTCCAGCGCCAAGCAGCAGGATATGCAGCCGGCGTTTGCGTTTCGCAGAGAGTCGCAGGGTTCGTAGTTAAGCGCTGCGATTAGATGCTGTCATCTTGCTGTATAATACCTGTGGTAGTCCTATGGACTCCTTACGGAGAGCTATCCGCATCATCGACAGCCATCAGAGGCGGCTGGGTAAGATGCCCTGTGAGGGTGCCTTTCTTACGAATCACACTGTAGTAAAGCCATTTCGTAAAACCGCTTGCCGCAAATCCGCAGAAAATTAGTACGAGAGCTGCCTGCCTGCTCCAGATAACAAGGGCGAGGAACAGTAATACTCTTATGAGATGTGCGAAGGGCTTTTTGCCCTTTATGTACTGGTTCAGGACGTGCGGATATCGAATTCTACTGACCATTAACGCTGCTGTTGCCAGAAGTAAAAAGGGCAGGGCGTAAATGATGGCATTTTCGCAGATAAGATACACATTTGTATTCTTGTCTGACAACTGGAGCAGGGTTTCCTGGTGGAATATTACGAGACTGACCACCACCCCTGCTGCTGCGGGGGTTGGCAGGCCTACAAAACTCATATGTGCGGATTCGTCCTGCTCATTTTCGACGTTGAACCTTGCCAGTCGGATGGCCGCACAGCTTATGTATGCCGCTGCTGCTAACCAGATGAAGCGCTGGAGGAGGTTTTCAATGGCAGGATTGAGTTCAGCCAGCCCGGCTAATTTGTATTCCATAATTTTGAGCATTAAAAATGCAGGCGCCACGCCGAAGCTGATTATATCACAGAGCGAGTCGAGCTGGCCGCCGAAACTGGATGTGCTCTTTGCCATTCGTGCGAGCCGGCCGTCAAGCACGTCTGCGAGCATTGCCAGCAGTATCATATAGCCGGCCATCGCAAAGTAGGGCAGTTGCAGCTGGTGATAAGAGAACTGCTCGATGCCGACAGTAGCGCCTTTACTGGCGAAGCCGATGGCCGCAAAGCCACATACGCCGTTTAGTATAGTTATCAGCGACGGCAGGATAGTGATGTACTTTAGCCGTTGCTTTCGCACCCGCCGCAGCAGGTTTTCTTTGGCAGCCTGAGTTCTTAATATAGGCATCTTTAGAAAATCAAAAATTAAAAATAAAAAATCAAAATTGTGGAGTTGCCACTTTGTGGCAACGACTTCCTTAGTTTTGCATTTTGATATTTACATTTTGATATTTGTTATTTGTATCTTACGAGCGGCGTCAGGCCGGCCTTGACTTTGTCCCCTATTTTGACCAGACACTTTGTATTCTCATTAGCGGGCACGTATAGTTCGGTTCTGGAGCCAAATTTTATCATTCCGAATTTCTCACCGCAGGTTAAATTCTGTCCGCTGGTTGCTTGGCAGACGATCCGGCGGGCAATTGCACCGCTGATTTGCCGGACAATCAGCCGGTCGTTCGGGCTGTCGGTTCTGACCAGGTACAGGTTGTTGGACTCGTTAACTTTAGCCGAATTTGGATTGGCGGCGTTTTTGAACCTGCCTTTTTTGTATGTAACCTTTTCGACTTTTGCATCGCAGGGGGAGCGGTTAATGTGCGCATCAAAGATGCTCAGGAATATTCCCACGCGAAGTGCCGGTCCGCCGATGAACCCCGCCCCTCCGAGGAGCGGGATGAAGTCGTTTTCTTCTATTGTCTCGATGTTGGTTATTTTGCCGTCAGCCGGCGCCAGCAGTAGTTTTTTATCTATGGGAGGAAGCCGATAGGGGTCGCGGAAGAACGCCAGAGACCATATCAGGATGATAGCCAGGATAACCTCTATCGAAATGATGGTCCAGAGGGATAAAAACACTCGCCCCGTTAGAAGTGAATTACCAGTCCCGACCGCATCGGGGTCAACTTCTAACGGGGTGAGCCCGATTAGCAAACAGCCGACCATAGCTATAATCACTATTGTGGGCAAGATAGCCACCTGTGGCCAGCCGTATTTGGTCAGCGGGATTCTCATAGGCGTATTTGAAAGGTTAAAATGCAAAATGTAAAGTGCAAAATTTAGGAAGTCATCCGCCGAAGGCGGATTCCGCAATTTTGATTTTTAACTTTTAATTTTTGAATTTACTTTGGTGCGGGGTTATTTTTTTGGAGAAATGGTTTGACAATTGTGTGCTTGTGTATAATATACATATAAACAATCCCGACAAGTCGGGATAAATGAAAGGTTTGTTATGGCTCTTGAGCAGGAACTAGGGTTAAAGAAGGGCTTTAGTATATTGGAGCACGAGGCGATACTTAATGTTTACTATACCGCCTCGCAGATTAAAAAGAGGGCCGAGGAGTTTTTCCGCGGGTTCGGCCTGACGGATGTTCAGTTCAACGTTATGATGCTGTTGGCCCACCAGAGCGGCCCCGAGGGGGGGCTTAGCCAGGCGCAGCTAAGCGATATGATGCTTGTCAACCGGGCAAACGTTACATCTCTTATCGACCGGATGGAAAAAGCAGGTCTTGTCGTCCGCACGGCGTCGCCGGATGACAGAAGATACAACATTGTGAAATTGACCAGCCGGGGCGGAAGGCTTTTTGCCAGGGTTGACCCCCTTTACGTTAAAGAGGTCGAAGCGATAATGGCTGTACTTAACCAGGCCGAGCAAAAGAAACTTATGATGATGCTGGAAAAAATCCGCAGCAAACTTTCTCAAGAATCGAAAATGAGAAAATCAGAGTAGATGAGAGCAATTTTTTTGAGGAATTAGTTTACATATTAGCAGTACACATATGAATGATTTTGAAAGGATAAAAAATGACAAAGAAAAGTATTGTTTCGGGTTTGATGTGTATAGTCGCAGGTTTGGTGGCATTTGCCCAAGCTGATTCTTACCAACTTGAACTCGATCTTGACACCGACAAAGGACAATTAGACGGGCGGATGACTTTGCATTATAGCAACCCTGGTAAAGAGGCCTTAGATAATATCAGATTGCGGCTTGATATGAACTTGGACTCTTCGGACTCAATAAAAATTCTTTCTGTCCAGAATGATAACGGGGTTGAGCTTGAATGGCGTTATCAACCTTTCAAGTTTGCCAAGCAGCAGTCAGAGAAGGGGCAAATGTGCGTTATCCTCCCAAAACATCTCAAGAGTGGGGATTCAACAGAACTTAAAATTCATTTTAAGGTGGACTACAAAAGAATTATCACTGAAGAAATGACTGTGCTTCAAGATGACCCTTTCCAGTCCTTTGACGCTTGGTATCCTAAGGCAATGACCAAGACGGCCAGAGGGTGGTCGTTTAATGATGACAGGCCATCAAACTACGATGTGACAATTGAAGCTCCTGTTGGCCTTACTATAGCTTCTACCGGAAAACTCATTAAGGAAAGACCTGCTGGAAATGGTCGCAGGATTTTACATTTGAAAGCAGAACGAGTTAGAGGATTTACCATCTATGGTTCCTCTCGCTGGAAAAAGCACTCACGCACCGCAGAAGGTGTAGAGCTAAACATCTATCTTCCTGACGAAGCTAAAGATTGGGTTAAACCTATGCTTGATGCCACCGCTGACGTAATTACATTTCTTCGCAAAGAATATGGAGAATTTCCTACCCAGCATTTAGATATCGTTGGTGTCGGCAGCTTGACTGATGAAGCGCATGGAGCATCTGCCGCATGTAACATCATCGGCATTTTTCTAAGTAATAAACTACAAGAGCAGTATCACTGGTTAATTGCTCATGAAGTACCCCACCAGTATTTTGGCTCAAGCATTGGGCTCTATGCTGATTCCGTCGGGTGGACCGTCATAGGCTTGGCTATGATTATGGAACGTCACTACATGGTCGACCGTGGTATAGAGGGGCCAAAACGCCCGATAGGACAGTGGGCCTATCTTGAGGCTGAACGAAGGGGTTACGATACCACTCTGTCCCAGCCACTCGAAGGGCTGCTGACAGCGGAAGCCCCGTGGTCCTTTGGTTGGAATATGGCACTGAGACATGGCAAAGCATATGCCGTCTGCTCAATGCTCGAAGACCTTTTAGGCCAGGAAAAATTCAAAGGTGTCATCAGAAAGATGGTCGCCGAGCGGGCGGATACCTTAATCAGTGGAGCTGATTTAATCAACTATTGCGAAAAGGCGCTTGGCAAATCACTTGACTGGTTTGTAGCAGACTGGGTCAATGGAAGAGCAACACTCGATTATGCCATATCCGGTGTAAAGCAGGTTGATGGAGGATGGGAAGTTGATATCACTAAGGTTGGCACGGCTGGATTCCCTGTAGTCGTTGAGGCCGAAACCAAAACTAAAGAGAAGCTGCGACAGCGCGTCAATAGGAAAAAAGAAACCAATCGGCTGCACTTCGCCACCGGTGACGAACTGAGAAATGTGGTTATCGACCCTGACTCCATCTATCCCGATATGGACCGCCCTAATAACCGTTGGCGGAAAAAGCACTAAAGTAAATGTGTTTTTTTCTGGCAATGTTAATGCTTTAAGAAAAATATTTGAAAAGGTCAAAACAATGACAAAGCAAAAACTTGAAAACTATGGAATGATAGCTTTTAGCTGGTTAGTTAAGGCGGCGGGCCTGGCTTTGTTGTTGCTGGTTGTGGTGATAGCCATCGGTGAAGGGCCGCCCAACCCGTTTGAGCTTACCGGTAGGGAGCTGCTATTGATGATATGTCTTCTGGTTACTCTGGCCGGGACCGCTTTAGCTTTATGGCATCAAATGATTGGTGGGATTGCTATGTTGGCTGGTATGATACCCTTCATAGGCGAATCGAGGCAATGGGTCTTTTGGGCGTTTGCGCTGATTGGTGTCTTGAATATTTTCTGCTGGTGGTTGAAAAGGTTACAAGGAAAGAAAACTGAACCTAAAAAGTAGTTTCATAATATGTCGGCCAAAAGGATATCAACGCTGATTACGTTCATATTGCTTGTTGCGGCAGTGATGTTGTGTGTGGCCTCTTGTGAAGATTCGCAGCGGAGTGGTTTGCGTTTTGTCAGCGCATTGCGGGATAAATCAAAGCCAGCACAGTCAACAGTGAAGGGTTTGGTGATAGTAACGCACGGCTGGATTGAAAAGGGGCGAGGTGATTGGCCGGAAGGTATGGCCGGTGAGATATACAAGCGCATCGACCCTAACTTATGGCTCTGTGGGTATTTTGACTGGTCTGATGGGGCGAAGACGCTTAATCCTACCGACGCTGCCGAGTATGCCAGGGATATTGCCGGGCCGAAGCTGGCAGACGAGATTATTGAGCTTGGCGGTGATTTGCAGCATATTCATCTGATTGGTCATTCAAGCGGGTGCTGGGTTATCAGTGAGGCAGCCAAAAAGCTGGCAGGGAAGGTGAAAATGGATTTACATTTGACGCTTCTTGATGCTTATGTTCCAGCTTTCTGGGATGAGAGTTCGCTTGGTGATGTTAATGTGCCGGCTGGTGTGAAGTATTGGGCGGAGCATTATTATACGCGTGACTACACGCTCGGCTGGACACAGCAGGATTTAAGCCGTGCTCACAACGTCGATATCACAGACGTCGACCAGGGACTAAAAGACCATAATTTCCCCTGGCGATGGTACTATGCAACCATCAGTGGAAAATATCCAAAAGGTTATTTTCTGAACGACCGTAAGCTGGTCTACAAGGCCGACGGAATCGAGTATGGTTTTGCGCGCAGCCGAGAGTCGGATAGCCCCGACGGCTGGGAGAGAAGTCTGAAATTGCGGGCTGCCAACAGAGCGGTAAAGCTTGAGAGAAGGTAGGCGTAAGAGTTTCTGTAATCAAGTCTTGACGGGGCCGGTTAAAATCGGTAAGCTCCGGTGAAAAGGATAGCGTATAACGATTCACGCTCCACGATTCAGGAAAGGATGCGTAAGATGTTTACCCCATTAGAGAACCAAAGGAACCCGTTAGAGAATCGAAGGAAAAGGTCTCTAACGGGGTTTACAACGATTATTGATGTGGCGGCGAGGGAGATACTCGACTCCCGAGGGTTACCGACTGTTGAGGTTGATGTGCTGCTTGATGACGGCTCGTTAGGGCGGGCATCGGTACCGTCCGGGGCCAGCACCGGCTCTTATGAGGCGCTCGAGCTTCGCGATACGAGGGCAAAACGTTTCAGGGGTAAAGGGGTTGCAGGCGCCGTTAAAAATGTAAACGAAAAAATCGCCCCTGAGGTGCTGGGTATGGATGCCACGGCCCAGGAAGACCTTGACCGATTGATGATTGAGCTGGACGGCACGGCCAACAAGCAAAAGCTCGGCGCAAACGCCATACTTGGTGTCTCATTGGCGGCGGCGAAGGCGGCGGCTGACTCGGCCTGCCTGCCGTTGTATCGCTACTTAGGCGGCTGCAATGCCAATATACTGCCTGTCCCGATGATGAATATCCTGAACGGCGGAAAGCACGCAGATAATAATGTTGACTTTCAGGAATTTATGATTATGCCACTCGGCGCCGCCAGCTTCCCGGAGGCGCTGCGAATGGGGGCGGAGGTGTTCCATACACTTAAAGACGTGCTGGCTAAAAAGGGCTACGCAACGAGTGTCGGCGATGAAGGTGGTTTTGCACCACAGCTTGCGAGCCCCGCCTCTATGAGGGGCGGGACGAGCAATGAAGAGGCGCTGGGGGTGATTATGGAGGCAATCAAAAAGGCCGGCTACAAGCCAGGCAAGGATATCTCAATCGCATTGGACCCCGCTGCGACGGAGATGTTCGATAAGCAGACGAAGAAATACAAATTCTTCAAGTCAGCACCTAAGAAAAAGATATCCAGCGACGCACTGATTGACCACTGGGCCAGGTGGGTGGATAAGTATCCCATCGTTTCCATTGAAGACGGGCTGGCCGAAGATGACTGGGCCGGCTGGGTGAAATTGAATAAAAAACTTGGTGATAAGATTCAATTGGTCGGGGACGATTTGTTCGTAACTAATACCAAGCGTCTTGCTAAAGGTATAAAGCTGAACTGTGCCAATTCGATATTGATAAAGCTTAACCAGATAGGCACGCTGACAGAGACATTTGAGGCGATTAATATGGCCAAGCGGGCCGGCTGGACGGCGGTTATCAGTCATCGAAGCGGGGAGACCGAGGATACGACAATCGCCGACCTGGCTGTTGCGGCGGGCGTCGGCCAGATAAAGACCGGCTCACTGTGCAGGACGGACAGGATTTGCAAATATAATCAACTGCTCAGGATAAGCGAAGACCTCGGACCAGCCGGGCGATACGCCGGCCTTGATTTCGTGAAGCGTGAAGCGTGAACCCCGCCCCTGATAGGGGCGGGATGAAGCCCTTCGACCCGGCTCAGGGTAAACTGTGGGGAGTATAGAATAGCTTTTTCCGCCTTGCGTTATGCGAAGACAGGATGTCATTCGGACGTTTTTATTTGTTGTCTTTTTCAGTATCGCCGCAGCGTCGCTGAGCGTATCTATACTTTGTGATGAGCTGCTTCGGTATTATACGAATAGACAGCTTTTGGAGGCAGCGGAGGGGACCTTAAGTCGGCTGGAGTCCTTAAACACCGACTACGATTTGTTATTACGGCAACTGGAAGAGGACCCCAATCTTGTCAGGCATATTGCCCCTGCTGCACTCGGTGAACAACCTGCTGATGGGAATGCCGTTTATCCGCGGGCGTCGGCTGAGCAACTGACCGCTGCCAGGAAGGCCTTGGCAGAAGGGTCGAACCGACCCCGATTCATCGGGGGTGAGCCGATGGTGCCCGGCTGGATTATACGGTGCAGCAGGCCGACTCATCGGGTTGTTTTATTTTTAGCAGGCGCCTTTTTAGTGCTTATTTCGTTTATATGGTTTGGTCCGGCTGAGCGGGCACCGAAGGGGTAATAGCATCTTTATTCAAACTGGCAGCTACAGCGCCGCGTATTGAGTAGCCCCAAAATATTTTGGCATTTTTTTGGGGTTTGTTGAACCATTTTGCGGCGGTAGCGTAGATAACAACAAATAAGAGAAACCATCCTCCTCCTTTTGGAAAAATTTTTGGCGGCGGCATTGCGGTAAGTGATGCCGTCGCCTGCTGTTATGGTTTTTGCGTAAATAAGCGGGCCGTTTTTGAGGTATGCTCCCGGCATAGCCTGGTCGTGGTGATGTGCACCGGCGGGTCTGTTTGAATATGGGATTAGCCCCGTTAGAAGTTGGTAATTTGCTTCTAACGGGGTTAGCCGGAGACGGCCTCTTCAAGGCGGGCAAGTATGGTTCTGGCCTTGGAGATTTTATTGCCTGCCGGGCCGTGCCAGCGCAGCTCTACATTTCGTTTGAGTGTGTCTTCAATCTTTTTACAGGCCAGAAGCACGGTGGCGTGGTTTTTATTGCCCATAAATCTGCCTACCTCTGAGGAGGACATCTTGGTGTGCTTTCTGGCCAGATACATACTAAAGTGACGGGCTAATGCGACGGTTCTGTCTTTCTTTGAGGAGTGTATGTTGGCCGGCGTTATGCCGAAATAGGCGGCAACAGCCGACTCAATGTCTGATATGTGGACAATCGGGTCACATCTTTCGAGGTGTTCGGCGAGGACCTCTTTGGCCATATAGAGGGTGATTTTTTCGTTTCGCAGTGCCGAGTACGCGATTAATTTCAACAGGGCCCCTTCCAGCTCTCGCACATTGGTTCGCAGAGTTTCGGCGGTGTATCTTATTGCGGTTTCCGGAATGTGTTTTCTCATTGCTGTTGCATATTGTTTGCAGATTGCACAGCGGGTGGCGAAATCCGGGTTGTTAATCTTGACTACCATTCCTGAGACGAACCGGTTAACCAGTTTTTCCGAGAGCTGTCCTATCATTTTGGGGTGTGCGTCGGAGACGAGGATGACCTGTTTACCGGCCAAATCGATGGTATTGAAGGTATGGAGGAACTCCTCCTGTGTTGCGGGTTTGCTGGCCAAGAAGTGAATGTCGTCGATTGCTAACAAGTCCGTTTGTCTCATTCGATGACGAAAAGCCTCCAGCTTTTTTGTCTTCAAGGCCAGCACAAACTGATTGGCAAAATCCTCCGCTGACAGATATAACCAATTAGTTTGCGGTCGGTGCTTTCCCACCTCGTTGCAAATCCCTTGCAGGAGGTGGGTTTTCCCGACCCCGTATCCTCCGTGAATAAACAGCGGATTGAAGGGGCATTTTTTATCACAAATAACTGCTTTTGCAGCGTTTAGGGCTAATTGATTGGATGAGCCGACGACGAAGGTGTCCAGCCCTAATTTGAGTCTTTTCTTTGTATATGGCTGTATCCTGGTTCTGGTGCTGGGGGCTCGGTTGCGGTTTTTTTCTACTAACTGTGCCTGGGAATCCAGTTGGGTTTTCCTCTGGTGGTTGGCCAGCTCCGGGTCGATGGTGAAGGTAATCTTTGGACAGCTACCCGTAACCGCCTGGGCCGCCTGGCTGATTGTGTTCAGGAAGTGGTTCTCAATCCAGCTTGCTATAAAAAGGTTCGGGACGCCGACTTTTAGGTATCCATCGGCAAGCGTCAAGCTGGTCGAGCTTTTAAACCATATTCGATACTTTTGCGGTCCCACTTTCTCAGCAAGAACTTCATTAATAGCACTTATCTGAGACCCTGCTCGGCAGGAACCCTCATCCGTGATTGTGCCCTGCATTGACTCTCTCCCCGGCTAATCAACAGTCCGGTCAGTTCCCATTTTACCGCTGATTGTAAAGATAATACCGAGCGTATAAAATGAGATTTTACTTTTTCCAGAAACCAACTTTATTAACGGCTATTATTGGGCAGCGCCAAAACAAATCAATGTTGTTTTGGAAAAATTCTTTTCCACCTGATGGAGGTTGTTGTCAGGTTTGACGTTGCGCACAAAAAAAATTTGTTTCTAACGGGTTTTGCACAGTGGAGATTGCTTTTGTGGAAAAGCGGTGGATTGGATTTCCGATTTTTCTCCACCAGCATTCAGGCGATATCACTCCTGTCCCGCCCCTCCGAGGGGCGGGATAAATTCTTGCGTTTTTGTTGTTGGCGGTTATATTTTAGTATTTCGTTGTGTTAGTTGAATGATTGTGTGGCCAGACTTGAATAAGATAGAGGGATAAAAGAATGGGAAAAATGAATCGACGCGAGTTTATGGGAGCAATAGGGGCTGTTTTGGGCCTGGGCGCGGGCTTGCAGGCCAGGATAACCAATTTTTCACCAGCGATGCCCCCAACCCCATCTCCTGGTGCCCGGCCGCCCCTGCCATTTGTGCCCGGGTCGTGGACGCTGGTTATCCTGCCGGATACGCAACATTACGCAGAGTGCTATGCAGGCCTGTTAAACCTTCAGACCCAGTGGGTTGTGGACAACAAAGAGAAATACAATATCGCTTATGTACTCACTCTCGGTGATTTGACCAATCACAACAGCGAACTGCAATGGGGGAGAGTAAACAGGGCACTTGGCCGGCTCGATGGGATGGTGCCGTACACGATAGTGCTGGGCAATCACGACTACGGCCTCAACGGAAAGGCCAAGACCCGGGATACCCTGGCTGACAACTATTTTCCGCCTTCCCGATTTGCAAACGCCCCTATGTTCGGCGGGACGATGGAGAAAGGTCGAATCGAGAACAGCTATCACCTATTCACTGCCGGCGGACAGGAATGGCTCATCCTCGGCCTGGAGTGGGGGCCTCGGGACAAGACCCTGGAGTGGGGCAATCAAATCCTTCAAAAGCATCTGAACCGCAAAGCCATAATAACGACCCATGCCTATCTATATAGTGATTCTACGCGGTATGACTGGCGGCAAAGAGGAAAAGAGCAGAAGTGGAACCCGCATAACTATGGCACGGCGGGAGGCGTCAACGACGGCGAGGAAATATGGCAGAAACTGGTTAAGAAGCACGCTAACGTGTTTATGACCATCAATGGGCATGTGCTCAACGACGGATTAGGTTTTCTGGTCAGTAAGGCGGACTATGGAAACCCCGTCAATCAGATGTTAGTGAATTTCCAGGACCCTATCAACCCCCTTGGTGGTGAAAGCTGGCTTCGTCTGCTTGAGTTCCTGCCTGATGGTAAGACCATTCAGGTGAAAACATACAGCCCTTTATACGAGAAGTATAAGACCGGCCCTGACAATCAATTTGTCATCAAGACGGGTTTGTGATGATTGCCACGTAACCACCATCGTGGTCCCCCGCACCAAAATCCGGTTTGTTGATGTTACTGTTATTGCCGACCTTGAAAACGCTTTGTTGCGCTTGATTTTGGTGCGGGGCTGCCGATGGCAGGGTCAGATTTTCGAGTTCGAGCGTAAAATTGCGGTTTTTCTCCAAGAACCGGCGTACAAGTCGACCGTTTTCGTCTTTTTGAATGCTGCAGGTGCTGTAGCAGATTTTACCCTGTTGTTTTATCATCGTTGCGGCAGTCTGGAGAAGCCGGTTTTGTATCTTTGTTAGTTCTGTTATTGTTTTTGGTTTTATTCTATAGCGTGTCTCGATACGTTTTGCCAGTACGCCGGTATTGGAGCACGGCACGTCCAGAAGAATGCAATCGAATGGGCCGATTTCGGCGGCGGGCTCTTTTAGCTCTTCGTAAGCAACAATACTTATACTGTTTAGCCCAAGCCGGTCGATGTTTTCTCTGACCTTTTCCAGCCGTTCGCGGTCGATGTCCGTTGCGACGATTTTTGCCTTATCGCAGGTTCGCTCGGCTAATTGGGTTGTCTTTACGCCCGGTGCGGCGCAGAGGTCGAGGATTGTCCAAGTGGGTTTGGGCTGCAGCAGTTTGACCGGCTGTGAGGCCGTTATGTCCTGTATGCTGAATAGCCCCTCGGCAAAGCCGGGCAGTTCTGGCACTGCTCGTGCCGCCTTAATTTTTATCATTGATTGATTTTCTACTATTTCAAACTCAATATTTTCCTGGCGGAATCTTTCAGCAAGCTGCCGGGGGGTTGTTCTTAAACTATTGGGCCTTAGGTAAATGCTTGGTCTGCGGTTACTTGCGAAGCAGATGTCTTTAGTTTTTTCATAGCCGAATTCGGCCAGCCAGTCGGCCACCAGCCATTTGGGCAGTGAAAAAGCACTGCTGAAATACTCTGCCGGCAAAACAGCGGGGTCCGGTAAAAAGTATGCATCAAATTCGCAGCCGGTCGTAGGTGTTTGTGGCAGGGTGCTTTTTACATCGGCCTGTGATAGCGGGACTTGGCGGTTTTGTATGTGTCTTGTGATTTGCCGCAAAACGGCGTTTACAAAGCCGGTCTGCTTTTTGCCGGCTATTGCCCCGGCGTTCTCGACCGCTTCATTGACGATTGCATACTCACCGGTTTGCGGGGAATAGATAAGTTCGTAAGCCCCAATACGGATGATATTTAACAGCTTGGCGGGTATCCTCTCGACGGGACATTCGGCTAATTTGGCTATTATTATATCAATTGCGGGCCGGTTTCTTATCGTTCCGAAGACAAGGTCGGTGGCTCGCCCCGCACCAGAACGGTGCGGAGCCCGCTGCCTTTCGCTGGTTTTGTGCAGTATTTTGTTTAGGATTGGTGAGGCATAATCACGTTCCGGGTCAAACTGATTTAAGACAGCCATTGCGATGGTGCGGGCCCCGTTAGAAATCCTTCCTCTTGCCCCGTTAGAGACTTTTTCCTCCGGGTCTCTAACGGGGTTTGTAGGACTTTGCCCGTTTGCAAAATTTCTAACGGGGCGGGCGGTTTCTGGTTTTTCAGGGGGCATTTTAGTTGTCTATCTTCACAAACAGGTCGGCGGGTTGGATTGCCCAGCCATTAGCGAAGTCTTTGAAGTCCATAAGCCGCGAGCCGGCGGGTTTGATTTTTGTAATCTTCAGGGCGTCTTCGCCGCAGACGACGTTTAGGTTGTCATCGAGCGTTCCCGCGGGCAAGTGTGCTAGGTTTTGGGTTTCGACCACGCTGGCCTGTGCTATTGTTACCCGCAGGGATTTAGTGGTTTTTTTCGAGCCCCGCCCCTCCGAGGGGCGGGACGAGGTGTAAACGGCCGAGGCGCCCGGCCAGGGCCACAGGCCGAGTACCCTTCTTCGCAGGCGGTCAGCCGGCTCGCTGAAGTTAAGGTATCCGTCTGATTTTTTTAGTTTCGGTGCCAGAGTGGCTTTGGAATGGTCCTGTTCGGTATAAGTAATCGAGCCGTCGGCGATTTTGGTTAGTGTTTCCAGCAGCAGCGGTGCTGCCATTTTGGCCAATCTGTCGTGAAGCTGGCCGGCCGTTTCGTCGGGGCCGATATCGGTTTTTGCCTGTGCGCAGATAAGGCCGGTGTCCATTTTTTCAGCTAAGGTGATTATGCTGATGCCGGTCTGACGTTCGCCGTTGATTATTGCCCGGTTTATCGGTGCCGCCCCGCGATATTTCGGCAGCAATGAGGCGTGGACGTTTATGGCGCCTCTGGGCGGCAGATTTATTAGCTGGCTGCCGATTTTCTGGCCGAAGGCGATTACCACGATAAGCTCCGGCTGCAAAGCGGCTATTCTTTCGAGATTCTCAGGCGTATTTACATTCTCGGTTTCGATGAAGTCTATAGAGCGGTCTTCTGCCCAGCGGGCTACCGGTGTCGGTTTTGGCCTTCTGCCCCTGCCGGCGGGATTGGGCGGCTGGGTAACAACAAATCGGATGCTGTGGTCCGATTCAATCAAGGCATTTAGACATCCGATACCAAATTCACCGCTGCCGAGATAGACTATCTTCATTTTTTGCCCTAAACAGTGAAAATCTACACAGATTTCGCAAAATTTCTTACTTTTGTTGAAGTTTTTCTTTGTTTTTTTGCGTTTCTCTGAGTTTTTTAAGCTGTTTTCGATGGGCTATTCTGGCGGCAGAGCCCATACGGTCGGCGATGGTCGTGCCTTCTATATGGTCGTATTCGTGCTGTAGCGCCCGTGCGTAAAGCCCTTCGGCTTCTTCGGTAAATTCGTTGCCGGCCAGGTCGGTGGCGGTAACTTTGCATTTCTTGTATCTTCGAATCTTGGTGTAAACGCCCGGCACCGATAAGCATCCCTCTCCCATTGGTTCGAGTTCGCCGGTTGGCGAAACAGTCGGGTTTACGTAGGCCCTGACGGCTTCCTTGGTTCCGTTGAGCGATATGATAAATAGGCGCAATGGTACGCCGACCTGCGGGGCTGCCAGGCCGATGCCTTTGTTCTCCAGCATAATGTCCGTCATTTTTTTTACAAACTGGCGGATATTATCGTCGATTTTCCCAACCGGCCTGGCTGGCTTTGCTAAAACATCAGACGGATAATGCGTAATTTGACATTTTTCTATATCTATCATTTCCTGTATCCTATGTACTGTTTAGTATGCTTATCAAGTGTCGGGGTGTTTTAATATCCTTAAGAGCATTTCTTTCCCGGAAGACACCATCATAGTATCCTTGAATGGCCGGGTCTTTCTCTGCTATCTGTAATCTTTTCTGAGCATAAAGGCAGTATTGCTCGTCTATCTCTACCATAACGAAATTTCTTTTTAGCTTCTTGGCAACCACGCCGGCTGTTCCCACGCCGGCGAAAGGGTCAAAAACAACGTCGCCTTCGTTAGAGCTTGCAAGGATAATTTTTGCAAGAAGCTTCTCCGGTTTTTGTGTCGGATGGGGGGTGTTTTCCGGCATCGACCAGAAAGGAATCGTGATATCCGTCCATATATTTGAAGAATAGGTTAATCTGTATTTTCCGTCCCTTTCTTCTGTCCAGTCTTTAGGTACGTTATTTTCTCGATATGGAGCTATTACTTTCTTTTTTAATTTTACGGTATCTGCATTAAAGGTGTAATCGTTGGACACTGTGCAGAACCATATATCCTCGGAATTATTTTTCCAGTCCTTTTTGGCCCCTCGCCCCTTTTCTCTTTCGAAAGTGATTCTATTTCTTACGATAAAATATTTTTCACAGAGTAAATGAATTGCCGATGAAGACCGCCAGTCCCCACAGATGTATATTGAGCCGGTAGGTTTCAGTAATCTTACGATTTTTTTCAACCAGGACTCCATCCAGTCCATATATTGAGCGACCGGGACCTGCTTAAAGAGACGAGTATTAAAGGTTTTTGTCAGGTTATATGGTGGGTCGATAAAGAGCAGGTCCACAAAATTTGACGGCAGGAAATCCAGCACTTCAAAAACATCCTGGTTGATAATTTTATTTAAAATCTGCTTTTTGGGGGCGGGGTCATCTATCTTTAGTGAACTATGGCAATACTTTCTCCTTTCGTTATCCAGCAGTGTTATGGTTCGATTCTGAGGTGCCTTTGTTGTCATTGTTCCCTCATTTAGCGTTTTTCGTCGAATTCGTTGCCGTCGAAGGTGCTTCCAAGATATAGTTTTTTTATGGTTTCGTTGCGGACGATTTCGGCTGGCGAGCCGACCCCTATGACCTTGCCGTGGTCGATTATATAGGCCTTGTCGACCACTTCGAGGGTCCTTTCTACGTTATGGTCTGTGATGAGGATGCTGCGACCCTCTGCAACGAGCCGGCGGATTTCGTATTGGAGGTCTTCGACCGCGATGGGGTCAACGCCGCTAAACGGCTCATCAAGCAGAATCAATGAGGGGTCTGTTACCATAGCTCGGGCGATTTCGAGTTTTCTTCGCTCGCCGCCGGATAAGAATCTGCCCTGGCTGTCGGCGACCTCGCTTAGTGCGAAGCGCTCGATTAGCATATCGGCTTTGCGGTTACGTTCGGTGCGGGTGATGGACATCGTCTCCAGAATCGCATAGAGGTTATCTCTGACGCTGAGTCGCTGGAAGATGCTTGGTTCCTGTGAAAGATAGCCGATGCCGAGGCGTGCACGTTTGTACATTGGCAGGTTTGTGATGTCTTGACCCTGAAAGGTTACCCTACCGCCGTTGGGGATAAGCATTCCTATAATCATTCTGAAGGTGGTGGTTTTGCCGGCGCCGTTTCGGCCGCAAAGGGCGACAATACTCTGCTGGGCAATCGCAATGGATATCTCGTTGACGACGGCCCGGCCGGAGTATCTCTTCACCAATTTATGGGTTTCAAGAAGAGTCATAGCTGCCATAGCAATTCAAAAATCAAAAGTTAAAAATCAAAATTGTGGAATTCAGCCCCCGATAAAAATATTCGGGGGCTGAAGGACTTCCTTAATTTTGCATTTTACACTTTGAATTTTAACTTTTCAATGGCATTTTTGCGGGCTTTTTGGTATTAAGTAGTTTTTCCTGTAGGGGTGAAGTTTGTTTTTTGTTTATGAGAATAAGGTTATGTTTGCGGTTATAAGTGATATACATTCGAATTTAGAGGCCCTGACCACGGTCTTGAGCGATATCGAAAGGCGCGGCATAAAGACGATTTATTGTCTGGGCGACGTGATTGGCTACGGGCCCAATCCGAAGGAGTGTCTCGACCTGATAATAGAAAAGACCGAGTGGTGTGTTCTGGGCAATCATGATTATGCGGTTTTTTATGAGCCGACAAATTTCAACTACGCCGCCGAGCAGGCGAGCTTCTGGACCCGTGAAGTTTTAGAGATAGAAGGAGAAAAGGAACTCCATAACAGACGGTGGAGTTTTTTGGGTGGATTGCCGATGCGGCAAACACTCAAAACAAAACAGGAAGCAAGCACGATAGTAATGGACTTTGTTCATGCATCGCCGAGAAGGCCGATTAACGAATATATCTTTCCCGACGATGTCTATACGAATCCGGTGAAGGTTCGGGTGCTGTTTGAGCGGGTCAGGCATATTTGCTTTGTGGGCCATACGCACCTGCCGGGGGTGTTTCTTGATGAGCCGGATTTCTATCTGCCGGAGGAGCTCGGCAACGTCTATCCGATTGTCGATGACGAGAAGGCGATTATCAATATCGGCTCGGTCGGACAACCGAGGGATAAAGATAACCGTGCAAGCTATGTATATGTCGATGAGAATGAGTTACACTTTGTTCGGCTGAAATACGATTTTGAGACCACGATGGAGAAGATAAAGGCAATCGACCGGTTGGACAATTTCCACGCTGAGCGGCTGCAGGACGGAAGATGAAAATAGCGTATAGCGTATAGAAAATAAGGGCTTTTTGATAAGAATGAGTTTTAGAATTGTTTTAGCTTTGGTTGCGGCCGGTTTTTATTCGTCCTGCGTTGTGTATGGTGCGGAATTAGAAGCGGCTGAGTCTGCCGGCTATAAAGAGGGGTTTAGTGCTGATAGTTCGGCGGCAAGGAGCGTTGCGCTCGGTTCGATGGACCCTAATAGTGGTTTCAAGTTTCAATTGGGATTAAGCTCGAGGGGAGCGGCTATAAGGACGGCCACTTTTAGTGAATTTGACGACCGTGATTATAAGAACCCTCAGCCATTAGTGATTCTCTCGCCTGTGCGGCAGTTCGACGGCAGTGAGATGCTGGCAATGGCAAATAGAGAGTTTGTATTTGTTGAGCAGGGCCTGCTGTTACGTCTGAATGAGCTGGACTGGAGGAGTTTTGATGTTGTAAAGGCGGTGGATGGTTCCCAGACGGCCCGCTTCGAGGCGGTTATCAAGGATGCAGCTGATGAGCCGGTTATTAGATTGATTAAAACTTATAAGATTTTCGTCGGTAGTTATCACCTGGATTGTGATGTAACCGTTGAAAATCTGTCGGATGCCGAGCAGAAAGTGCGTTTTAATCTGGCTGGGCCGGTCGGTATCGGCAGAGAGGCCGTCAGGGCTGATATGAGAAAGGCGGTGGCTGGCTTTAGAGATTCACAGGGTAACGTTACCAGTGCAAGACTTGACGTTAAAAAGCTAAGCAGGGCAAAGACCGTCGATGCTAGACGTTTGGTAAGAAACGTCGACAAATTTCTCTGGATTGCTGCGGTGAACAAGTATTTTGCGGCTATACTGGTTCCTGTCGCGGAAGAGGACGAGACTTTTTGCGACTGGGTGGCGGATAAAACAGGTGTATTCCACAATCCCGACGGGATTGCTAACAGCGGTGATGAGACTGTCGGAGTGGATTTGAAGATTGCAACGAGCACGCTGGCTTCGGTCGGCCAAGCGAATAGCACAAAACAGTATAAGTTTCAGTTGTATCTTGGGCCCAAAGATAAAGGCCTTTTTGACAAAAACGAGTTGTATCGAAAGCTTGGCTTTGTTCAGACGATAGATTTTTTGGCCTGCTGCTGCCCGACGAGCATTATAAGCCCACTGGCGTTTGGGATATTGGCGGTGATGAAGTGGATGTATGGCCTTATCGGCAATTACGGCGTGGTCATTATCATATTGGTGTTTCTGGTTCGGATTGCCTTGCATCCGCTTACCAAAAAAGGCCAGGTCCAGATGAGCAGGTTTACAAAGGTTCTTAGCACCCCGGAGGTTCAGGAGATAAGAAAGAAATATGCAAAGAACCATGCGGAGATGCAGAAGCGGATATTGGATTTTCAGAAGGAGCGGGGCATCTCTCCGATGACTCCGGTTATGGGGATGGTGCCGATGATGGTGCAGATGCCCGTTTGGATTGCATTGTACAGTGCGATATATGCCAGTGTTGAATTGCGTGGGGCGCCGTTTTTGCCGTTCTGGATTACCGACCTTTCTGCGCCTGATGCGCTGGTTAGGTTTTCAGCGGTAACGCTGCCTTTGTTTGGCAAGCTGGATTCGTTTAATTTGCTGCCGATTTTGATGGGTATCGCCTTTTATCTTCAGCAGAAGCTGATGCCCAGCCAGGCAGCGGCCAATCCCCAGTCCGCTCAGCAACAGAAGATGATGATGGTTATGATGCCGTTGCTGTTTCCGCTGCTTTTGTACAAGGCCCCGTCGGGGTTGAATCTTTATATTATGGCCAGCACCTTCGCCGGTGTTATTGAGCAGTATGTTATTCGCAAACACATTCGTGAAAAAGAAGAAGCTGAGTCAAAGAGATTAGTCTCTGCAACAAGTAAAACCGGCGGGAAGGTTAAAAAGAAAAACCCCAAACCCTTCTACAGGATGTAGCATTTAGCAATAGTTTTACTATCCTCTAATAGCTATACATTACAATGTACCAGCTTAATGACACTATCGTAGCTGTCAGCTCTCCAGTTGCCGAGCAAAGGGTAATCGTTCGGATAAGCGGGCCGAAGACAATCGAGGTGTTGCAGCAGATTTTTAGCCCGCCCCGCACCGGGACGGTGCAGGGCTTGATAAAGGGGAGCGTGGTTATTGACGCCGAGCTGAAAGTCGATGCCAATCTTTATCTGTTCTTGGCCCCGTATTCTTATACCGGTGAGAATCTTGGCGAGATTCATATTCATACCAACCTAAGTGTTACTGATGCGCTGGTAGGCCGTCTTTTGGCCGACGGGTTCCGCCCTGCCGGGCCGGGTGAGTTCACGGCGAGGGCTTATCTTAACGGCAAGATTGACCTGGCTGGGGCAGAGGCCGTAAACGAAATTATCACCAGCTCTAACAGGTTCCAATTGGCTGCCGGCCAGAGACTTCTGGCCGGTCGATTGGGCCAATCAAGCGCAGAGATTGGCTCATCAATGATGAATTGTCTCAGTCGAATCGAAGCGGGCTTGGATTTCAGCGGTGAGGATATCGAATTTATAAGTAGGCCGGAGGCAATTCGAGAACTTACAGAGATAAAGAAGGAGCTTGAGCAGTTGTTAGCTGACAGTATCAGCGCTGAGGCAGTGATTGATTTGCCGGCGGTTGGGATTACCGGTGCTCCTAACGCCGGGAAGAGCAGTTTGCTTAACAAACTGCTTGGGGCGGAAAGGAGTATCGTCTCGCCCTGCACTGTTCTGGTGCGGGGCTCGCAGTACCGCCGGACTACCAGAGATGTTCTGACCGGCGAGCTTTCGCTTCCCGCCTGCAGATGTATAGTTTTTGATTGTGCCGGTTTGACCCCGCACCAATTGTCTGTGAATCGAGGGGCTTTGTCTGATAGCTGGAGGGCAACCCCTGGTTCTACCTCAATTGGCGCGGGGCCGGATAATATACTTGATGAGTTGGCTGAAGCCGCAGCTGTTGAGGCGTTGCGAAGGGCTTTGGTGGTTGTATTTTGTGTTGATATATCAAAGCCGGATTGGGCGGAAGATATCGCAATACGCCGGCTGATAGAGCCAGCAGCTGTGATCTCAGTTGCGACAAAGTCGGATTTGCTGTCTGAGGGCATACTGGATAAGCGATTGAGCGAGCTAAATGAATTGTTCGAAAGCCGATTTATCGCTATAAGCACAAAGACCGGCGCTGGCATAGGATTGCTGCGAGATACGATCGACAAAAAGCTGCTCGAAACTCAAAACTCGATACCGGATACTCGGGCAACGAGTATCGCCCTTACCGCCCGACACAAACAGGCGATTACCGAGGCGGTTGAGGATACAGTAGAGGCCGTCAATGAATTGAAAGCCGGCAATGATGAAATTGCTGCGTGCATGCTGCGGATGGCTTACGAGAAGATTGCGGGTATGGACAGGGGCATCGATGAGAGAATACTGGAAAATATATTTCAGCGTTTTTGCATAGGCAAATGAGAGAACAGAGGACAGACGACAGAGGGGCAGGTTTTAGTCTTGTGGAGCTGCTTGTCGTGATAGCAACCATTGCACTTCTGCTTTCCATACTAATACCGTCGCTCGGGAAAGCCCGGTCTATGGCGTGGCGTTTGAGCTGTGCACACAACCTCAGGCAAATCGGTTTGGCGGTTGACTTGTACTTAAACGGAAATGACGGCACGTATCCTTGTGCCGAGGACCCTGTCTCAGCGGTTGTCTCAACAGATCCGAATGACTATTATTGGCTGTGGATGGGGCGCGGCTGGCGGTGGTTTGTCGAGCCCTATCTGGGCGGCAATATCGATGCGAACAACCCTTCGGTTTTATTCTGTCCGCAGGACGCCACCTCCCCGCAATACTATGAGTCCACCAGTTATGCCTACTCGATGGTCTTCTACCACGAAGGCCGTCAGATTGATGCGATGAGCAGTCCAGCCGACACCTATAGTAATCCCCAGCCCTCTGTGCCACAAAAAGGGCTTGATGTGGCTAATCCGGCTGAAAAGATTCTTATCGGAGAGTGGCTCAGCAATCATTTGCGCATAGATGGCCAAGACGGCGGATGGTGGTGTTGGGAAGGCAGCCGGAACTATCTTTTCGCCGATGGGCAGGTTCGTTTTCTTATGGCCAAGGAGATTCGCCCGGCCAACAATGGCTGGCCTGACGCGAATCTGACGAAGCGCGGTATCAAGGGCAGGGACTGGCCGCACACTAATTGAATACCTGTGGCAAAGCTATCGAATGTCGAACCGGGAACTTCGAAATTCGTCATTCGACATTCAATATTCGATATTTACTCAAACTGACCGATAAGTTAAAATAGTTGCCGACATAGTCGGCTTCAACGCACGAGATACCACCGTAAGGCGTCCTGTGGAGAAATACCAGCGACGAACGACGCTCAAACTGACCCGTCCCTAAGGGACGATGAGTTTGAGTATTTATTTATCTTTGGCCTCAAATTCAGCGTCGATTACGTCGTCCGGTTTTTTCCTTTTCGTTTCGCCTTCGGGTGGCGGTGTTTGCTCTGCTTCGCCGGGGGGTGCTGAGGCCGGCCCCTCGCCTTGCGGGAACCCCGTCTGTTTTTTGGCCGCCTCTTCGTAAAGTACCTTGCCCAGCTCTTGACCGGCGGTGCCGAGGTTTTCGATGGCCTTCTTTATCGCATCGGCATCCTCGCCTTTTGCTGCCTGCTTTAAGTTGTTTACTGCGTTTTCGATGTTGCCGCGGGTTTCGGCGGAGACCTTGTCACCGTGTTCTTTGAGTGTTTTTTCCGTTGAGTAAATCAATTGGTCGGCCTGGTTCTTCAGGTCAACAACCTCTCTTTTTTTCCTGTCCTCTTCGGCGTGGGTCTCTGCTTCCTTTTTCATCTTTTCGATTTCCTGTTCACTTAACCCTGAGCTGGATTTAATCTCGATGGACTGCTGCTTTCCGGTGCCGAGGTCTTTTGCTGAGACATTCAAAATGCCGTTGGCGTCGATGTCAAATGCGACCTCAATTTGGGGGATGCCTCTTGGGGCAGGCGGGATATCGGCCAGTTGGAATCTGCCGAGCGTGCGGTTGTCCCTGGCGAATTCCCTCTCGCCCTGCAGGACGTGGATGTCAACGGTGGTCTGGCCATCCGCAGCGGTTGAGAAGATTTCCTTTTTGCTGGTGGGGATTGTGGTGTTGCGCTCAATTAGTTTTGTCGTAACTGCGCCCAATGTTTCGACGCCTAACGAAAGCGGCGTTACGTCCAGAAGCAAAATGTCCTTCACGCCTGCGTCGCCTGCCAGCACTGCTGCCTGTAGTGCGGCTCCGAGAGCAACGACTTCATCAGGGTTGATGCCTTTGTTGGGTTCTTTGCCAAAGATGTCTTTGACGATTTGCTGAACTTTCGGGATTCTTGTTGAGCCGCCAACGAGCAATATCTCAGCGATATCACCGCCGCTTAGCTTTGCGTCTTCCATCGCTTTGTGGCAGGGGCTTTTGAGCCGTTCAAAAATTGGCTCGACAAGCGCTTCAAATTTGCTGCGTGTGATGGTGATTTGCAGGTGCTTTGGCCCGGAAGCGTCGGCGGTGATGAACGGCAGGTTTACAGTGGTCTCAAGCTGAGTGCTCAACTCACATTTTGCCTTTTCGGCGGCCTCTTTCAGCCGTTGATGTGCCATCGGGTCTTTTCTTAGGTCGATACCCTCGGTCTTTTTGAACTCGTCGGCCAGATAATTCATCAGTTTCTCGTCGAGGTCGTCCCCGCCGAGATGTGTATCTCCATTTGTGCTTAGCACCTCGATGATGCCGCCCTGGTCCTCGAACCCCCCGATGTCGAGTATGGATATGTCAAATGTTCCGCCTCCGAAATCGAAGACTGCCACCTTCTCATTCTTTTTTTTCTCCAAACCATAAGCGAAGGCGGCGGCGGTCGGCTCGTTGATAATTCGCTCGACCTTTAGCCCTGCTATTTTGCCGGCGTCTTTGGTTGCCTGTCGCTGTGAGTCATTAAAGTAGGCCGGAACGGTAATGACGGCGTCGGTGATTTTCTCGCCGAGATAGTCTTCAGCGGTTTTTTTCAAATCCTGCAGAATCATCGCCGAGATTTCCGGCGGGGTGTATTCTTTGCCGCGAACATTGACTTTGACCAGCTCCTCGGGCCCACCGGTGATTTTGTAAGGGACCATTTTTTCTTCCGATGAGACCTCATTATGTCGCCGGCCCATAAACCGTTTGATTGAGAAGACCGTGTTTTCGGGATTGGTTACCTGCTGATGGCGTGCGATTTGACCGACCAGCCGCTCGCCCTTGTCGGTAAAGCCGACCACCGAAGGGGTCAGTCGAGAACCGGAAGAGTTGATTAGTACCTTCGGCGATGAGCCCTCCATTACGGCAACCACAGAATTTGTCGTTCCTAAATCTATTCCAATGATTTTAGCCATAGTTAACTTCCTTTTATCATTTATTGTTAGTATGTGAAAAGCTTTGCATTAGATAGAAATGTGCAAAAGGCGTGCCAATTATGAGAGATTAACGATTCGAGCCGCATAACCTCTTGCGTTTCAAGAAGTTAAGTTTTATATCTTCTGACCTCTGCCTTCTGACTTCTGTCTTCTTATTTCTGTCTATTGTGCCATTTTGGCAGGCCCTGCACCGCTCTGGTACAGGGCAGGCCGATAGGGCAAGCAGACAGGCCAGGGAAATTCATACAAAAGGCGATAAAAAAATGAAAATTAAGGGAACAGATAGCCGACTTTGCGCATCTTACTATCGGACAAAGCTAAAAATCCTTGCATAAAGCCAAAAATTAAGGTAAAATGGTGTTAGAATGAAGCGTATGAACAGAAAGGGGGAAATTACGAAATGCCGGACACAAATTGCGGCTGTATTAATAGTGGTTTTGGTTGGTTTAGCACAGGCCGGTACGATTACTGTGGGCTCCGACCCAAATTGTGATTTTGACACCATACAAGCGGGAATCAATGCAGCAATTGGTGGGGATGTCGTTATTGTTGCTGACGGCGTCTATACTGGAGACGGCAATCGCGATATCGACTTTGGTGGAAAGAATATCACGGTACGGGGTAAGAACGGGCCAGAAAATTGCATTATTGATTGCCAAGGTACAGAAGCAGAACTTCACCGAGGATTTTATTTCCACAGCGGTGAGGGGCCAAATTCGGTTTTAGATGGTTTTACCATCACAAATGGATGCGCCTACAAAGGTGGTGCGATATACTGTCGTTATTCCAGTAGCCCAACAATAACCAACTGCATCATAAGAGGTAATATATCCCCTTATTATTATGTTCCTGATCCGTTTCACCCTATGGTGATTCTCCAAGATGGAGGTGGAATTTACTGCTCAGAGAGCAGCCCAATTATAAAGAACTGCCATTTTTTAGAGAACATAGCTACAGGTGGTGGGGGAGCAATTTATTCCTACCGTGGTAACTCAATAGTGCGCAACTGCGTAATCAGCGGAAATCAAGCTGGTATCAGCGGTGGGGCGATTGGACTCTACGAAGACAATATGTACATCCACAACTGCGTAATCACCGGTAACAGAGTCGGTTTTCTGCTTCATGGAATCGGGGGAGGTATATCTTGCAGTAAAAGCACTTCGACAGTCACCAACTGCACAATCACCGGCAACTCGGCCAAATACTACGGCGGCGGAATCTCTGCGGGCGGCATAGTACTCACCAATTGTATTCTGTGGGGTAATACACATGAGGAAATATACGGGTCACCGCTAATAACTTACAGTGATATTCAAGATGGCTGGCCGGGTACCGGCAACGTTGATGTTGATCCCTGCTTTGTCTCGCCTGGCTATTGGGCCGATGCCAACGACCCTGATATTATCGTCGAGCCAAACGACCCCAACGCAATCTGGATTGAAGGCGACTATCACCTGTACCCATTTTCGCTCTGTATCAATGCAGGCGACCCGAACTATCTACCCGAACCAAACGAAACTGACCTCGACGGCAACTCACGTATCATCGCCGGCCGAATCGATATGGGCGCTTATGAATCTAATCATATCGAGGCCCGTCTCTATATCCTGCCGAGAACAATCAATCGCCACAGCAGACAGAAAAGAGTATGGGCCTGGCTGCGCTTACCTAAAGGCATCACCAAAGACGATATTGATAGTAACACCCCGTTATTACTCTACCCAGGCCAAATCGAGCCGACCCATCAATACATCTTCCCTCGCGGCAGACGTGGCCCTAAGCGTGTAAGCATCATCGCCTACTTTGACAAACGTGATTTGATGGATGTTATTAGCGACAATGGCAGGATGGAGTTGAAGCTTGTCGGCCGATTAAAAACAGGCCGATACTTCTACGGCACCGACACCGTAAGGATAATCAACCGACGTCCTCCTGCCCAGCGGTGAAGAATTCCTCCGCCGTCTTTGCGCATCTTATTATCAGACAAAGCTAAAAATCCTTGCATAAAGCCAAAAATTAAGGTAAAATGGTGTTAGAATGAAGCGTATGAACAGAAAGGGGGAAATTATGAAATGCCGGACACAAATTGCGGTTCTGGTAGCTGTAGTTTTCGTTTTTAGTATGCCCTCGGCGGCAAGAGCGACAATTGTTGAATTGCCGCTGGATTGCGCAGGAGAGTATGGTTCGGGTCCATCTTATTGGTCAACGGATTTCGACCTTGGGGTCGCCTTCACGGATATATCCCACGTATATATGGACTGGTCGGGAGAGATTACTGGTGGACTGGGTGAATATGATTTCCATCCCGGCGAACCGTTTCCGCTTGACGTAGGAATTTACGCCTCTTTGGGCTTCAATCCTGGTTTACGCAGGGTAACGATTTGGGGAGGCAAAGCAACTTATCCGGACCCGGAGTTATTCGACTGTCTGTCGGAATTTGAGCTGTCAGGGACGTCAACATGGTCTGACCTTCTCGATGGCCAGGGGACAACCCAGATTTATTATACCGAACCGATTATCGCAGATGGTTGGGTTGTCCAGCATGGTTTCGTTACTCTTGATAGCGCAACCCTCGTAGTTGATGGTACTATAGTGCCGGAACCGGCAACTGTCTCTCTATTCGCATTTGGCGCGTTGGCGCTTAGAGCAGTTACAAGCTAAAAATCCTTGAATAAAAGCAGAAATTATGGTAAAATAGGGTTGTAATGGAATAGTTCACTGGAAAGGGGCAAAATTATGAAACGAGGAATGAATATTATGAGGGTATTGCTGGTCTTGTGCATGGTATTGAGCAAATCCGCTTTCGCATTATACGTCGATGTCTACCCAGAAAACCCAACAATTGCCGACTCAGTCTCTATTGAGGCTTGGACGTGGTTTCCCTACGCCGAAAGATACGATTTGGTAAGTGCGACGTACTCCATTACAGATTATGCCATTGATATGGAGGTGATTATGGAGGACAAGGGGGTTGGCTTAACCATTCCAGCAATAGGGGGTGGCTCAGTAGAAGTTGGTATCCTTGCGGAAGGATATTATTCAGTAAGTGCTGATATGTATATGGTTCCTTTTGGCGGTTCAATTCCCGAATTCTATGAATCAGGTAGCACTTCTTTCAATGTTGTGCCGGAGCCGGCGACATTCTCTCTATTCGCGTTTGGTGCGTTGGCGCTTAGAGTAGCTGCAAGCTGAAAAATCCTTGAATATAACCGGAAATTATGGTAAAATAATGTCGGAATGGAATAGTTCATTAGAAAGGGGGTAAATTATGAGATGCCGGATAGAAATTGCGGTTCTGGTAGCTGTGGCTTTCGTTTTTGGTATGCCCTCGATGGTATGCGCAACTCTCATCAATTCGAATTCTATAATCGAATACGACATAGAGTACTACATACAGACTGATAAATCTGTTTACGGTTTAGGTGAGGACGTTGAGATGTTGTATAGGGTGACTAATGTAGGGGAAGGGGATGCAACCTTTTGGTTTGGGGGTTCGCCTGAGTGGAACTTCTGGGTCGAAAAAGACGGGCAGCATATCTGGAAAGCGGTAAATGGTTGGTATTTAGACATAACTCAGTTTACGTTATCCCCAGGTGGGTATAAGGAGTATCCATATATATGGGATATGAGGGATGACGAAGA
>CAYONQ010000014.1:0-42311 GCA_964405375.1 uncultured Pirellulales bacterium | reverse complement strand
GTGCCTTCGATTTCCTCCCAGTCCTGTGCTGCTGAATAGAGGTACTGGGCCTCGATCGGATCTTGTTCCTTGCCCCTGACCACATCGAGAACGGTGTACTCCCTTGTTCCGGTTTTCGGAAGAAGAAGAACTCCCGCGCTACTCGAGGATATCCCAATCATTTCGTTCTTCCCCTAAGAAGTTTGAATTGGTGTATGGCTAAGTCTAGGTCTAGCTTCTCAGATCTGCTCAGTTTCTTGCCGGTGGCCGCTACCAAAGACTCAATTGCGTTTCTGTCGAAACCTTCGTAGATGTGAGCTTCAACAAAACTGTCGTTCTTTCGGTTCTTGCCGTCCGACTAAATGAGGATTGCCTGCCAATCAGATTCGGTCTGTCCAGTTGAAAGACAGTCGGCCATTTTCGCAAGAACGAGAAGATGCCGGTATTCCCAGCACGACGTGTAGCCAGACGGTAACTTGTCCTCGAGAATGATGCTATGTTCCCTGACAAATCTGTAGCTATTCGTTTCAAGGAAAGACGTCCGCTTATCAATAGTTACGGAGCGCAGCCGACAGTGGACGTCACCATAAGTAGGTAGACCTTCCTCCGTCAGGGACAACGCACCATACACTATGCGATCCGCATAGCTTCCGAACAGTGATGCCCCAACTGCACATCGATGCCGATCATTGTCAGGACCTGCAGGCTTTCGTGCGTTAGCACCCACCAACTGCTCGCGGTTCGTATATAAGAAGTTGGGATCTTCGGATAGATTCCTCGCCACACCTGCAGGCATAGAGACAACAACACCGGATTTTCCTTTTACCATAGCTTCTAAATCGCTGAACTCCTTCGAACACCCGATTGCAGAAGCTCGCGCTTGTGCATCATCAAACCTTGCAGCAAGGGCTCTCAGATTCTCATCGGTGCGGCAGCGCCGAACATTCGGGGCACCAGCGTCGGCCTTGCATGTGGGGCAATGCCGCAGAGTGGCTGAGAGAGGAGCACCACATACGGAGCAGGTATCCTGAGAGCTTAGGACTGGTGATGCCATCGTCAATGTCCCTTTCGCGCCTTGACCCGGAGGGCCGTCCTAAACTCGACAGATTCGGATTCCTCACCGGAGATCAGTTCCAGCATCCTTTCTTCATTTAACTCGGTCATGCTCTATTCTCCCATTCGAACAATGATTATACAGTCTGTATAAGACGCCGGTCAAAGCCCATCGCTGTTTTTATTTCCGGCCCATACACTACCCCAAAACCACAATTTCCGCCAATAAGGAAATTCAAAGACAACTCTCTCGCCCTAAATTAGTCGTTAGTTTTTAGTCGCTGGTCGTTAGATACTAAATACTATTCACCATTCACTAATCCGCCGCCCCAGTTGTTTTCCCCGTTGTTAGCTGGTCTGAAATTATAGCTATTCGGCTAAAAACTGCAAGGTTAAATTTGTATGTCGTATGTAGTATGTCGTATGTCGCCAGAGGAAGCTGCCGGAGGCCACGATACTCAAACTGACCGTCCCTTAGGGACGGGTCAGTTTGAGCGTCGTTCGTCGCTCCCCACAGCAAATAACGGCAATGGCCTAATTTGCGACGGGGCAGGCGTATGTAGTATATCGCATCTCGTGAAGCGTGAATCGTATCTCGCAGGTTGAGTCCGCCGGAGGCGGATTTTAATATTTGACCAATATGGTTGAGAAAAAGTGCGGGATTTTGCAAAAAATAGCGGAAATTGGTGAAAAAATGCGAGGTTGCTCAGAGACCTCTATTGTAATTCGAGGAAGATTTTGGTAATATAGTGATATGGCGTTAGCTATCCTGTGGATTGAAGGGGGTTGGTTGCGCAGCCAGACGTTTAATGCGCCTGCGGCGGATTAATAGGGGGAATATCAGTTTATTCTGTGAGGAGGTTATATGGAAAACGAAGATGTCAGAGACAAGGGCGGGGTTTATTTTGGAGGTCTTTTATTTTTTGTAACTTTATCCTTGTTTGTCTTCTGCGGCATAGCGGCGGCTGTCGTGGGCGATATCGATATGAACGGTGATGTCGATTGGTTCGATATGGACCTTTTGACTGACGATTGGCTGGCTGCCGGGGGCATTTCCGATATCGACGACGATAACACAGTTAATCTTATCGACTATTCTTTGCTGTCCGGGAACTGGCTGTGCACAAATCTTACCATTGCCGATACGCCGAATGACCTGGACAACATACATCCGCATCTGTGGTGCAGAGGCTACGGGCCGGATAACGGCTTGTGGCTAAAGGCCCAGACCACACACGCAGAGATATGGCAAAGACTATCCGATACGGCGCGGACTGGTTCGTGGGGCGGTCTTAGCAGAACGAATGGCCAGGAATTGATGCGCTCGGCGATGGCCTTTGTCATCAGCAAAAACCCCGGTTTTGGCAACCACTGCCAGAGTGCCGTTCGAGCCTTAAACGGCCACTACTTCACTTTTACAGATCCGGAGATGGAACCCTTTTATGCTTACTGTCTTGCTTACGATGCTATAGTAGATGACCCGTGTACTACGTGGCTGACACCTTCGGAGAAAGCGGCGGCACTTGCGACTATGGCCAACGTTGTTTCACGTCTGGATGATGGGGGTGGCGGCAAGCGATCGCAGCCGACACACAACTATATGGTTCTTCACGCCGCCATGCACGCCGCGGGCCTGTACAATCTTCGCGGCGAACCCGGTTATGAGAGTATATTCAACACCGCCAGAAATTATTGTCTGATTTACCACAATGAGCGGGTAAACGGCTTGTGCAGCGCTCCATTGACAAATAACGGTCCTCGACCCATAGATGGCTTCCCGTATGAAGGTCCGCAGTACGGGGCTTATCAGGCATCGCGATCGCTGATACACAGACATATACTTGAAATGAATGAGTATCCGAACCCGCCGACCGTGCCGGACGAGAATCAGTCCGGATTCTTCCAGAACTACAACCTTGCCTGGATGGCTGTTGCGCTGCCGGGATGCAGCAGGTGGGCTGATGTATGTTATTATAGTAGTTCACATGGTATGCTGCAGGGTGTTCGTTACTACTCTGCCATTAACAAAGCCAACGGTGATGAAATTATGGCAGGAGTTGGTGAGTGGTTCCACAACGAAATTTTGCCGGGCGCCGTTGGCGGCTCTAGTGACCACGGCTGGTGGCAGGGATGGGAGATGTTCTGGTACGATGCAAGCATTGCCCCCATACATCCCGATGATGCCGGAATTCCGCTGTATATCCATCTGGATGATTCCGAATTCCATATGTACAGAGATACCTGGGAACTCTATCCCGCCGGTTCGGGCGATACCTATGTCTATTTCCGCAACTCCGCCCACGATGGCCATAATTACTGGGCCGAAGGTTATTCCGGGCCGTCAGTCCCTCCCGATTGTACGGCACGGACCAGTTCGCACGACGGCGGAGATAACGGCCACTTTGGTATCTACAGGAATGGTAGCTGGCTTGCCAGAAACAACATCCCCTACGGTGGCAGCAACCAACACAACTGCCTGACGATTGATGGTAAGCTGCAGATTATGAAGGGAGACGGCTCTACACGCGGCTGGCAAGTGCCTGCATTGGCGGGTACCGATTGTATAGGCGCTGTCGATTCCGATTACGGTCACGCACTCGACGCCATCATTGGTACTGCCTACCCGGCAGGTACGGTGGATAATTATCACCGATACTTATTCGTGATTCGCGACCCGATGTATGTCCTTGTTGTTGATGAGCTTGAGCCCGGCCATACGATTGCCTTTAATTGCTATGCGGAATCGGGAGCGAGCAAACAGGCCGAGGGTCTCTATACCAGCTCACGCGCACGATATGAACTGATGTACCCGCAGTCGGGCTTTACCTCATCCAGCGGCACCGCACCGATAGTGCTCACTACCACTTCGCCCCAGTTGATGTTCCTTGCTCACGCTAATCCTTCCGGTGTAAGTGTTACCAAGAGCTATTCCGGCGGACAAATGATAGCAACGATTGGCCAGGATAACATCGTCTATAATCCCTCCGGCGGCACTTATTCTCAAGGGGATATTTCCGGTAACGCCAAGCTGTTTGCCGAAAGGGCTGGCGGGGCACTTATTTTCATGGCTACGGAGGCCGCCGGCAGCGAATATGGTGTAAGCTGCAGCGCCGCCGTCAATATGTCAGTCAGCGGCAACAAGGCCAGCATCTACGTATACGGCTCAGGGACATATATGGTAACAGTTGCCTCGCCTTTCGGTCCAGATACATTTAATATAGAGGCAGGTCAGACTGTGTTTAAAGAGCTGTAGTGACAGCTTCGAGGGGAATTTGGTTTGACGGGGATTGTGAATGGGAGAAAGCCGAAAAGTTAAAGCTAAAAATGTAAAACCACAGCGTAAAATTCAAAAGTAAATGCGATGTTGACGGATTTAGGACAAAGTAAATCCTAAATTCTAAATCCTAAACTCTAAACAAATTCAAATTACCAAAATACGAAATTCAAAACAAAAAGTAACCACGAAGACAGGAAGAAAAATTACGTTACTTTTTCAACAGTCCTGCTGTTTCTAGTTTTTTAAAAGCAACTAATTTCGTTTTCTTTCAAGGCCTCCCTGGACACGTGATTTGTACGTTTCTCTCGCTTTAATAAAGTTATCTGAAGTCATTTTCAGATTTTCCAGAATTTCAGCAGAAGAAAGAGTTGAAATGATGTCTCCGCTGGGGTCGCTGGCCGATAGAAAATGTGAAAGGAAAATTATTGCACCACCAAAACTGAAGTCACCATCAATAACAGGGCTATGATGCCGTGCAACCGCCTCCTGGATAACCGGTGAGAAATTCCATTTTTGGCAGATTAGCCTGCCTACTTCGCAATGGTCCGTTGACAAGTTTGCTTTTTCTTCATATACAACCGAAGCCATTTTGTCCCATAATGTTCCCAGTACGTGAGCACTTGTCCTGTTTGTCGCCACCATCAGGGCCAACCGACCTATATCATGGATTAGTCCCGCTGCCGTGTAAGTCTGCCGGTCATTTTGGGAGATATTTAGAGACCGGGATATAATACTGCAGCATATAGAAATATCTTCGGAGTGGTCAAAGTATTCATTCAAATATTTTAGTGAGGCGAATTCTTCCTCAATTGCTTTTCTCGCATAAGCGACTCCAATAAGCTGCAAAAGAGGCTCGAAGCCAACACAGTGAATAGCTTCCTCGACAGTCTTTACATTGTTACAGTCTCCATAATAAGCTTTAGCCATGTCCAAAAGTGATGTCCAGACACCTGCATCACGCGATACCTTGTGAAGAATTTCTATATTATCTTTTGTCGGTTTTATTGCAGATTGTAAGAGTCTGTCAATGTGTTCGGGGAGAAACGGCAAATTATCAACAACGTTTGTTATTTTGTGCCTGAGCATTCTTTTAGTTGAGTATTATAAAAAGAACCCTTTTTTAACTTACTTCCACCCTTTGCGGCTTAATCGAAAACTCAAAGATCATTTTACCACCGTAAAGCTCCATAGTAAAACCCAAAAAACAGCAAAATACAAACCTGGGAATTTTTAAAAAACGGCGTTTTTGGGGTAATTCGGGGTGGTGAATGAGAGAAAGCTGAAAAGTTAAAGCTGAAAATGCAAAACCAAAACTTAAAACTCAAAAGCTGTTTTTGATTGGTGATTGATTGGCGATTATTGATTATTTTTTATGAGGATTTTTGCTGCGCTGCGAGGAAAATCTGAGAAAGGGAAAAGTTAAAAGGTGAAAGGAAAAAAGGGCTGGCGAAGGTGAGCCCGTCTTCGCCTACGGCTCCGCCGAGGTCTTCGCTTCGCTACGAGGGGATTTTGTACAAGTATATTAGTATATGCGTATATACTAATATAGTTTTTTAAGAATCGTGGTTTTTTGGAGTTGGTAGTGGATGCTTGCAGTTGGTGAGTGGTTTTTGCCCCGCACCAAGTTACGCCAGTTTGCTACCTGGAGCGGGACACGGCGGCAATGGCCTATTTGCGACGGGGCAGGCGTATTTCGTGAAGAGTGAAGCGTATCTCGTATGTCGTGAATTTTCTGGAATTAAGACGGGTGGCTGTCGATAGATTCTCTGTATCTCGTATCTCGTGAAGCGTATCTCGTGTGTCGTGAATTTTCTGGAATTAAGACGGGTGGCTGTCGATAGATTCCCTGTATCTCGTATCTCGTGAAGCGTATCTCGTATGTGGTGAATTTTCTGGAGTCAAGATAGGTGGGTGTTTCTATTTTTCCGTTGTTATCCGCAAGGCCAGTCTTAATTAATTGAGTCTATGATTTCCTCAATCAGATTTGCGTACCACACTGTCCCAAGACCCAGTGGCTCTTTCCCTGATGGCAACTTGATGCTCAAAGTGGCAGAATGGACACCCAGGAAATAGATCGGATTGCCCGTCATGACGGCAACATTACCTTGATTGTCAACCCACGTATTCGACGGCTTTGTGAAGACTGGGCTACCACTCATTCCAGGGTGAAGGACGGCATCGATCAGAAAATATGGCTCCCCTCCGAAATGAACTGGATACACACTTGACACCATGGCATTTCGGGCCAACGGAAGGTTGTGTTTCGTGTCCGAAATCCCTCTGGGATATCCGAGAACGAAGACGTCTTGCCCCGGAGGAAGCGGGTATTTCTCAGGAAGGAAAGCATCTGCTGACAAAGCCTTAATGACATACTTTTTTTGTACGGCGTGGCGATCAAGTCTGAGCACAGCGATGTCGATTTTCTTCTTATTGTAATCCTTGTGAACATACCAAGCAGGTTTTCCTTTCGAATAGAGCTTTATGTCAAAATCTTGGTTCTTAGCTAGGTTGTTAGGATCCACGTGAAGCTTGAGCCGGAGTGTGTCTGGCTTGATGCCTTTCTGCTCATCCAGCACGATATGACGGTTTGTAACAAAGTAGAGCATTTCGTCTTTAATGTAGAAAAAGCCTGTCCCTGTACCAATAGATTTGCTACCTTGAAGCTGAGTGACTAGAGCGACAACGACGAGAATCTCACGGCCCATCTTATGTTACTCCTTATTGATCTCCGGCTAACTATTGATTACATGTTTTCCGCATAACAATTTCGTATCTCGTATCTCGTGAAGCGTATATCGCAATGTTAGGTGCACTACTCATAAGATACCCACCAGGCGACTCAATATGAAGGAAACAAAGAAAGCAATAATGGCGCCGATGAAGTAGCCCTTGTATTTTTCCCAAGGGCTATTCAGTTTGGAAACCGCCATCTCAAGTTCATTGACCTTCTCGCCAAGGGTCTTTATTTTTGCGTGGCTTTCCTCTAGTGTGTCAGGGAGATCGAGAAGAGCTTGTTCGCTGCTCTCGATCTTCTCTATCAACTTATCCTTCAAGAATCCCATATTACTCTATCCTGAATCTAACATCATAATACCCGTGGCAGTCATATACCACCCTTTACGTCTGAGGCGTATGAGTTTGTTGGTAATAGTTTAGTGGGGGAGTAAATTGGCGTCAAGGCAATTTAGCGATTGATTATTGATGAATGATGATTGATTATTTTTTTGAGATTCTTCGCTGCGCTCAGAATGACAGAGAGGGATGAGATTGCCGCGGCCTTACGGCCTCGCAATGACCTGTTTTAACAGATTCCTCGGCTTCCTCCTTCGTCAAGACTACGGAGGACAAGTCGCTCGGAATGACAACCCCGTCATACAAGATGACGAGGCTAACCGATTTTCAATAACCCTCAACATAAAGGAAAACCTTGCTATTTGTGAGAAGGAGGGATAGAATGTAATGCTCGTTAGAGAATATCGAATATCGAACAAGGAATATCGAATTATGAAGTTAAAGATTGCTTCGGCCAAAGGGTGAACTCGCAATGACGAGAGGAAAGTAATCATTCGTAGAAGGTAAAGGATTTTTGGAGGTTTGTAATGATTAAGGTCCTTATCACAGATAAGCTGGCACAGGAAGGGATAGACCTGCTTAATGCGACGGACGGCGTTGAAGCCGTTGTCAAAACGGGTATAGGCGAAGATGAACTGGCCAGGATTATCGGTGAATACGACGGGCTGATTATCCGAAGCGGGACGAAGGTTACGGCGAAGGTATTAGCTAATTCCGGTAAATTAAAGGCGGTTGCGCGGGCGGGGGTCGGAGTGGATAATATCGACGTTGCAGAGGCGACGAGGAAGGGAATCCTTGTTATGAATACGCCCGGCGGTAATACGCTGAGCGCTGCGGAACATACAATGGCCTTGATGCTGGCAATGAGCAGAAATGTTGTGCCGGCGTGTAACAGTTTAAAGGCCGGTGCGTGGGACAGAAAAAAGTATATGGGGAACCAGCTTAACGGTAAGGTGCTCGGTGTTATCGGATTGGGCAGAATCGGGATGGCTGTGGCGACGATGGCGAAGGGGCTTAATATGAAAATAGTCGGGTATGACCCGTTTGCGGCACCGGCTGATGCGGAAAAGCTCGGCTTAGAGGTAACCGATAACCTCGAAAGGATATTCAAAGAGGCGGACTATATTACCGTGCACGTGCCCAGAAATGAGCAGACGCTGAATATGATTGATGCTGAGCAGATAAAGATGATGAAGCCGAGCGTCCGGTTAATCAACTGCGCACGGGGCGGAATAATCAACGAAGATGCACTTTATAAAGCACTTGCCGAGAGGCGTATTGCCGGTGCGGCGCTGGATGTTTATCCCAAGGAGCCGCCGGACGATACCCGTTTCGCCGAGTTTGAGAACTGCATTGCTACGCCGCACTTAGGCGCCAGCACGGAGGAGGCGCAGGTTGAGGTTGCCGTCGAGGCGGCCCGAATCCTTGTTGACGCTATCAGGGGCGGGGCGGTCAGGAACGCTCTTAACGCTCCCTCTACGGCAGCGGCGGCGCCTGTAATCGTGAGCCGGTATGCCGAGCTTGCCCGGCGAATCGGGACGCTCGTCAGCACTATCGCGCCGGGCCGAATTAAGGGTGTTGAGATACAGTATCGCGGGTCGATTGCCGGGATGGCGGTCGAGCTGGTTACCCTTAACTTTGCGGTGGGGCTGCTGCAGAAGCACTTCGATATGCCGCTGAATATGGTTAATGTCCCTGTGCTGGCGAAGGAGCGTGGTATAAGCGTTGACGAGACGAAGAACCCCGACGTTAAGGACGTGGCGGCGAGTTTCAGCGCCAAGGTCGTTACGGATAAAGTTACGCGCACCGTGACCGGCACGGTCTTCGGTGAGACGCTGCTGCGAATCATTGAAATCGACGGCTTCAATATAGAGATGACGCCGCAGGGTGCGGTACTGGTCATTTTTAACGACGACAAGCCCGGTGTTATCGGTTCGGTCGGCACCGTCTGTGGCAGGCATAATATCAATATCTGCACGATGGGTGTGGGACAAAAGGCGGCTGAACAGAAGGCCATCCTTGCCGTCAGTCTCGACAAGGAGCCCGACACAAAGACAGTCGAAGAGCTTAACAAACTTGACTTTGTAAATGAGATTTATGTCTGCAAGCTGGACTGATTTCGTATTTCGTATCTCGTATCTCCCCATTAGAAGTGGTACCCTCAGTGTCTGCCCCGATGACAGGTGGAACTTCTAACGGGGTTCCGTATCTCGTGAAGCGTGAATCGTATTGCGTAGGGCGTCGCCGTGCCGGCGACGGCTAAACAATAATAACGCATTATGATATTCGTTACGGACAATGTGATATTCGGTGTAGGGGTTTGATATGGCTGAAGAATTGATAATCAGTGTCAGCGGGATGAGAGGTATCGTCGGCGAAAACCTCACCGTCTCCATTGCTGTCGAGTATGGCAGTAGCTTTGGCACATTTCTGAAGAACACTTATACCGGTAAAGAGGGAAAACTGTCGGTATGTATCGGTCAGGATTCGCGGCCCAGCGGGCAGATGTTAAAGGCAGCCGTGGCGGCGGGATTGTGTGCGGTCGGCATCGACGTGATAGACCTGAAAATGGTAGCTACGGCCAGTGTCGGGATTATGGTAAGGGAGCTCGGATGCGGCGGGGGGGTCGTTATCACCGCTTCGCACAATCCTGCTCAATATAACGGTATAAAACTGCTGCTTGTAAACGGCGTTGCGCCGCCGCCGGACGCAGCAGAGCAAATCAAGCGAAGTTTTTTTGACAAGGACTTTGCCTATGTGGATTCATCTCACCGCGGTGAGGTTACTTCTAATGAGCAAACTGACGCCATTCATATCGCCAAGGTTCTGACAATCATAGACAAAGAGTTAATTTCCGCAAAAGGATTCAAGGTTGTTTTAGACAGTGTCAACGGGGCAGGGGGGCGGGTTACAAAGAAGCTGTTAGCTGAGCTCGGCTGTGAGGTAACGGCGATAAACGATGAGCCCAGCGGCTTATTCGCCCGCGGGCCTGAGCCGACCGCCGAGAATTTAACCGGTCTCTGCGAGGCAGTGAAAAAGGAAGGGGCAGATGTCGGTTTTGCGCAGGACCCCGATGCCGACAGATTGGCGATTGTTGACGAAAACGGAAGCTGTATCGGCGAAGAATATACGCTTGCATTAGCAGGGCAATACATCTTTAGCAAGAGAAGCGGCAGGGCGGCAACAAATCTTTCAACGTCGAGGATGCTCGATGATATTGCCGAGCGGGCCGGCGGGCAGGTCGTTCGGACTGCTGTGGGCGAAGCAAACGTCGCCGCAGCAATGCTCAAGCATAACTGCATTATCGGTGGTGAAGGCAACGGCGGCGTGATTGATTTGCGGGTAGGGCCAATCCGCGACAGTCTTGTCGGCATTGCGTTTATTCTGCAACTGATGGCCGAGACGGGAAAAACGATAAGTCAATTGGTCGGCGAAATCGGCGGCTATTATATGAGCAAGGATAAATTCGCCGCAGACCAGACCCAAGCGCAACAGATACTTGACGCGGCAAAAAAACTCTTTGCCGATGCGAAACTTGATACCACCGACGGCTGCCGATTCGATTTTGATGACGGCTGGGTGCACTTGCGGAGCAGTAATACCGAGCCGGTGATGCGGCTGATAGTCGAGGCAAAGGATAAGCAGGCCGCTGAGAAATATATCGATGCGGTCCTGAATATCCGCAAAGAGATATCAGGCTAAACTACAGATGCAAACCAACAAGCAAAAAATCGCTCACAAGCAGATAAAATCTGTTACATACCTTGCAATTGTTACAAATGCCGTTCTTTTTGTTTTGAAGCTGTCAGTTGGTCTTTTAAGCGGTTCGATAGCCCTGATTGCCGACGGGATTCACTCGCTTTCCGATATGACTACCGACCTGGCAGTTCTTTTGGGTGTTCACATTGCTGCGAAGGAGGCGGACCAGAGCCATCCTTACGGTCACGGCCGGGCCGAGACGTTTTCTGCCGGTTTTATCGCCTTGCTCTTAGCTTTCGTCGGCTCGGCGATGATTTACTATGCCGCTATCGAGATAGTCAAGGGCGAGATTGCAGACCTTCATATAGCTGTATTGATGGCGGCGATAATCTCTGTCGTTGTTAAAGAGGCGCTTTACAGGATAACCAAAAGGGTTGCCATTAAATCGCACAGCACCGCTGTCTATGCCAACGCGTGGCACCAGCGCAGCGATGCCTTTAGCTCGGTGGCGGTGGTGATAGGTTTCATATCGCTAAAGGCCGGTTTTAGTTACGGCGACCAGATTGCCGCGATTGCGGTTGGACTGATGATAATCTGGGTCGGCGTTAAGGTAATTAGTGATTGCCTTCGTGAACTGACGGAAGGCGCCGTCGATTCGGATACAATCAGCCGTATAAAAGATATAATCAACGCCAACTCTTCGATACGTCAATGGCATAAGCTGCGTAGCCGCACGGTCGGCAGAGAGGTTTTTCTTGATTTGCACATCCTTGTTGACCCGGATTTAAACGTAGCCGCCGGCCATGAGATAGCCGAGACGCTGGAGAACACGCTGCACGAGCAGATGTCCCGGCCGGTTAATATCACCGTTCATATCGAGCCGGACATACCGACTATGAGGAAATAAGTACTCAAACTGACCGATGGCCAGTTTGAAAATGCAAAAATCAAAGTGCAAAATGCAAAATTGTGGAACCCCGACAGGGTCGGGATGGCGTTGAAAATGTAAAAATCAAAGTGTAAAATGCAAAATTGCGGAATCCCGACAGGGTCGGGATGGTGTTGAAAATGCAAAAATCAAAGTGCAAAACGCAAAATTGCGGAATGTATTGTCAAAAATCGACTTACATTTAACATTTGCTACAAATCAGTCAGTTTGAGTAAGTATAAATCCCGCTGCAAGTCCCTCTGTTTGTGAAGCTTTGTATGTATGTGTACAATGAACCTTCTGACGGTCTTTGCAATATAAAACTTTGCAATTGCCAACGTTATCAAATAAAATGCCCCGGATAAAATAATTAGCAAGACAATGGTGGAACAGATGAAACTGAAAGATTTTGAGCAGGAACTTCGCAGCCGCATTAAAGGGGACGTTTCCTTCGACGAGATGACGCTCGGCCTTTATTCTACCGATGCGAGCATATATCAAATCAAGCCGACGGCGGTGGTAGTGCCGCGTGACGAGGCGGATGTGTGCGCTTCCGTCGAGACGGCCGCCAAATATAATGTCAGCATATTACCTCGCGGCGGGGGGACGAGCTTGAACGGGCAGTGCGTTAGTGCAGCGATGATTATCGACTTCACCAAGCATATAAATCGCATTATCGAATTGAACGTTGAAGAACGCTGGGTGCGGGTGCAGCCGGGGATAGTCCTCGACGAGCTCAATGCTGCGCTGGCGGAGGACGGTCTTTTCTTTGCGCCGGACCCTGCTACCAGCGACAGGGCGGCTATCGGCGGTATGATGGGAAATAATGCCTCCGGCGGCAGGAGCATCGTCTATGGTATAACAAGCGACCACGTGCTGGAGGTGAAGACCCTGCTGTCGGATGGGACGGTGCTGGAATTTAAGGAGCTGTCCGGCGAAGAATACAACCGCCTTGCGCAGGCAGGCAACAGCCGAGAATCGCAGATTTACAATGGCTTTAAGAAAATCGTCGAGGCCAGCCGTGACGAGATTGAAAAAAGGTTTCCCAAGGTAATGCGGCGTGTGCAGGGGTACAACCTCGACAGCTTTATTGACAACGACCGCTGGAATCTTAGCAAGCTGATGGTGGGCAGTGAAGGGACATTAGGGGTATTTCTCGAGGCCAAGCTGCACCTTGAGCCGGTGCCGAAATGCAGGGTGCTGTGTGCGGTCCATTTTGCGGAACTATTGGGGGCTATGCGTGCAATCGGGGCGATATTAAAACACAAGCCGTCTGCTGTGGAGATAATCGACTCTGTTTTGGTTACTCGCGGCCGTAAGAATCCTGTTACCGCTGAACTCTGTGGTTTTATTGAGGGTGAGCCGGAAGCAATTCTTACAGTGGAGTTTTTCGGTGATACAGTCCAGCAGGCAAAACAGAAATCGGAGGCACTTGCGGCGGATTTGAAAAATCAGGGTATAGGTTATGCCCGGCCTGTAATAACCGACCCGGTTGAGCAGGATAAGGTGTTAGGGCTGCGGAAAAACGGTCTTCGACTGATGCTCGACGTTAAAAGTGACCGCAGGCCGCTTGCATTTATCGAGGACGCCTGTGTGCCTATCGAGGTACTGCCGGAATACATCGACCGGATATTGAAGTTTTGCAGGGGGCGCGATGTTCCTGTTGCGATGTATGGCCACGCCAGTGTGGGGAACATTCACGTGCGACCGCTTCTAAATCCAAAAGACCGAAAGGACATCGACAATATGAAGGCGATAGCCGACTTTGCCTTTGGGCTGGTCTGTAAATACGGCGGCTCGTGGAGCGGTGAGCACGGCGACGGGCGGGTGCGAAGTCCGTATCTGGAAAGGTTCTTCGGGCAGCAGATTTATAACGCCTTGAGGGAGGTCAAGAAATTATTTGACCCGGCCGGGCTGATGAATCCCGGGGTTATTATCGACCCCAATCCGATAGATGAGGATCTTCGCTACGGCCCGGAATACGAGACATCTGCTATGCCTGTCGAGTACCACTACCGTGACGTAGGCAGCCTGGCGGCAGCAGTAGAGGCGTGCAGCGGGATTGGGACGTGCCGAAGTAAAATGGAAGGAACGATGTGCCCAAGCTACCGTGCTACACTCGATGAGGAACATTGCACCCGCGGCAGGGCCAACGGCTTGCGGTTAGCTATGAGCGGGCAATTAGGGCCGGGTGCAGAGACCGGCAGCCGACTGTTCGAGGTGCTGGAGCTATGTCTGTCGTGTAAGAGCTGCAAGCGCGAATGCCCGAGCAGCGTGGACATAACGCGGCTGAAAAGCGAATTCCTTCAAAAGTATTATGACGCCCACGGTGTACCCTTGCGGGAGCGGATTATCGCCAACTCTCCCTTAATGGCGAGAATGATTGCGGGCTGGAAGGCCCCGTTCGTCAACTTTTTCCAGAAGACGTGGCTGTTTCGCAAGGTGTTGGAAAAATTAGCCGGCTTCGACAGCCGGCGCAGGCCGCCTGAATACGCCCGTTTACCTTTCCCAAAATGGTTTGCAAAGCGGTCTATACAAAATGGCAGGCCGGCCAAAAGGGTTGTTCTTTTTGATGATACATATATGAACTACCATCAGCCCAACGTAGGTAGAGCTGCGGTGGAGCTGCTGGAATCGTGCGGCTACGAGGTGGTTTTAGCAAATGCCGGCTGCTGTCAAAGGCCGAGAATCTCTCACGGCTTTTTGCGACAGGCCAAAATCAAGGGTGAAAGAACCCTTCGCAACCTGGATAAATACATTCAGCAGGGTCTAAAGGTTGTGGTCTGTGAGCCGGGTTGCTGCTCGGCCCTTACTGACGATTTGCCCGACCTGATTGAAGATGAGCAGCTTGGCGGCCGTATAAAAGAGAATGTGATGATGATAGATGAATTTCTGTTTCGCGAGATTGAGGATGGCGGTCTCAACTGTGAATTTAGCTCGCCGTTCGGTAAGATTCTCATTCACGGCCACTGCCACCAGAAGGCCCTTTACGGCACCGGCTTTATGAAGCAGCTTCTCGAACGCGTGCCTTCAATATCGGTCAAGGAAATCGATTGCGGCTGCTGCGGTATGGCCGGCTCGTTCGGTTACGAAAAGGAGCACTACGAATTATCTATGCAAATTGGTGAAGACCGCCTCTTTCCTGCTGTTCGCAGTTGCGAACCTGGAACCACCGTCGTGGCCTGTGGTTTTAGCTGCCGTCATCAAATCGCCGACGGGACCGGTGTAAAGCCGCTGCATTGGGTAGAGACAATTCGCGGCAACAGCGGGAAGGATTGCCGTGCCGACAAGGACTAATTTTGTGGGATATTGTTGACTTGTTGAACATTCGTGATTATCTTCTTACATAGTACAAATTAATTTAGCTGGACAATGTGATGACGAAAGATATTGAAGCCATTATGAATCCGAGGTCGATAGCGGTTGTGGGGGCGACCAACCGGCCCGGCAGTGTAGGGCTTGCCGTATTTCGCAACATACTGACCGCCGGCTTTCAGGGGGTTCTCTATCCTGTTAATCTCAAGGCCAAGTCCGTCCAGAGCGTAAAGGCCTATCCCAAGCTGATAGATATTCCTGATGAGGTGGACTTAGCAGTAGTTATTGTTCCAGCCGAGATAGTCCCCTCTATACTTGAAGAGGCGGGCCAAAAGCAGGTCAAAGCAGCTATAGTCATTACCGCCGGCTTTAAGGAGGTAGGGGGGCAGGGGGTAGAGTTAGAGCAGTGTCTCAAAGAAGTGAGCACAAGATACGGTATCCGTCTTGTGGGGCCAAACTGCCTCGGGGTTATCAATAACGATGAGAATGTCCGGATGAACGCCAGTTTCGCAACGAAGATGCCGAAGGCAGGAAACATCGCCTTCATTTCGCAGTCCGGGGCGCTTTGCACGGCGGTACTGGATTATGCGGAAGGCAGGAACATCGGGTTCTCCAAGTTCGTCAGCTTCGGCAACAAGGCCGATGTGAATGAGGCAGATTTGCTTCGTTATCTCAAAGATGACTCTGCTACGAATGTGATTCTGATGTATCTGGAGGACATTACCAACGGTCGTGAGTTTCTTGAGATTGCGCGTGAAATCACGTGGCAGGCCCATAAACCGATACTTGCCATCAAATCGGGCCGTTCCGCCGAGGGCGCCCGTGCGGCTGCGTCTCATACCGGCTCGCTGGCAGGGTCCGATAGTGCCTATGACGCTATTTTTCACCAGAGCGGCATCCTGAGGGTAGAGGGTGTTCACGAGCTTTTCAATCGTGCCATTGCCTTTGCCAGACAGCCGATACCGAAGGGCAACCGCATCGCCATTGTTACGAATGCCGGCGGACCGGGCATTATGGCCACCGACGCCGCCATTCGGCACAACCTGAGAATCGCCACCTTTTCGGAAGATACGAAACAAAAATTGAAACAAGAGCTTCCATCAACAGCCAGTATCGAGAATCCCGTGGATGTAATTGGGGACGCCACCCACGAGCGTTACGAAGCTGCCATCCGTCATATCCTTATGGATAAAAACGTGGATGGCGCCATCGTAATCCTCAGCCCTCAGGCGATGACCGACATTCTCGAGACGGCGGAAATCGTCCCACGGGTTGCGAAGGACATTAACAAGCCGGTACTCTGCTCGTTTATGGGTATTGTAGATGTCTCAGAAGGCGTCCGATATCTGGAAGAGCACGGCATCCCTAATTACGCCTTTCCCGAGGCAGCGGTAAGAGCGATGGCATCTATGGCCTTTTACGGCAATCTGCTCAGTCTCGATAAAAGGGAGGTGCGGCGGGTGGCTGCGGATCGCGACAGTGCCGCTGCAATCATAAAAAAACGGCTCGCCGGCAAGGACAGCTATTATATGCCGGAAAGAGAGGCAAATGAGATTTTGCAATGTTACGGATTTCCCGTTCTAAAAAGCGTTCTCGTCAAAAGCTTATCCCAGGTGGATGAGGCAGTCGAAGAGGTTATCTTTCCGGCGGCTATGAAGATTTGTTCCCCGGACATCGTCCACAAATTTGATGCTGGTGGTGTTCGGCTGAAAATCAAGACGAAAGAGGAGGCCAGAGGGGCCTTCGAGGAGATTGTTGAAAGTGCGAAAAGGTTTGCCCCCTCGGCGAAAATCGACGGTGTCCTCATAGAGAGGATGGCCAGAAGGGGGGTGGAGGTCATCCTCGGCGCCGTCAGGGATGAGAAGTTTGGGCCAATCTGCATGTTCGGGCTCGGCGGCACGTTCGTTGAGGCGATGAAGGACGTAACTTTCCGGCTGGCTCCTATGTGGGAAATCAGCGCAGAGATTATGATACGCACTATTAAGGCGTATCGTATCCTTAAGGGCGTCCGTGGGGCACCGCCCTGTGACATCGACAGCATCAAGGATTGCATTCTTCGCCTTTCTCAGATGCTTGCCGAGCATCCTGAGATTGCCGAGCTCGACATCAATCCACTCATAGTCTATCCCGAAGGCCAGGGATGCGTGGTTGCCGACAGCAGGATACTTCTTAAAAGTCCACAGTAACCCTTCGGGTTATATTTGGCTTGAAAATGGCGGGTTTTTTCCTTTAAAGTTTATCAAAAAAATTTACAATTAATCAGAAATTTTACTTGACTTGCTTTCCTACGAGTGTGTAGAATTCATCTTCATATAGGGGAAAAATATGGTGGGGTCTATCTCAACAACTGAATCGGTGCTAAATTAATCTTCTTCTCGGGGAAGAACTTCATGACAAACAGACCAAGTAACAGCTGTGGAATTCCCCGCAAAGTTTTGTCCTAACATAAAGATATCTTGAATATTACCATCGTGCCCCTTGTTTTATTAGGGGGGACGGGAGGCAAGCCGATGGAAGATATCGAGAAAGAGACCGGTGAACAGAGACGGGACTTAAGCTTGCGCCTCGAAAAACTCAAGCCCGACAAGTCCACAGACAAGCCGATAGAAGAGAAGGACAAACTTCTAAAAGCCATTGAAATAAGCAGAGAAGCAGTAATTATTACATCCTCCGACGGTGAGATTCTATATGCAAACGACTCTATGGATAAGCTGTTCGGTTATAGTAAAGGGGAATTAGTTGGGAAATATCCGTCAATTTTTAATGCAGGTCCTGCCCCGGAAGCGACAACCAAACAGATAATGAATGCGGTAGAAAAGCAGGATTTTTGGGAGGGAGAGATTCATAATAAAAGAAAAGACGGCACAGAATTCATAAGCTATGTGAGGATAAGCGCTGTTAAAGATAAAAACGGCAAAATATTAAATTTTGTTTCAACGCAACATAATATTACCGAGCGCAAGCTGGCCGAGAAGAAGCTTCTTGAATATCAGGCGCAGCTCAAGACGCTGGCTTCTGAGTTGTTTCTTACGCAGCAGCGTGAAAGGCGACGTTTTGCGGTAGGTGTACATGAGCACGTTGGCCAAAACCTGGCCCTGGCCAAACTCACATTAGAATCACTAAGGGAATCAGCTTCGGGCGACATATTAGCGTCGCTGGATGAAGTGTGTGCAGCAATTGAACAGATAATTCAGGGCATTCATTCATTGACATTTGAAATCAGCAATCCCGTGCTATACGAGCTGGGTTTTGAGACCGCCGTGAAACAATGGCTCACCGAAAAGGTTCAGGAAAAGCACGGTATCAAATGCAAATTTACTGCTGACGACCACCTCTTACAGCTTGATAACCAGATTGGTGTTGTTTTGTTTCAGGCGGTCCGGGAACTTTTGGTCAATGTGGTCAAGCATGCAAAGGCAAGTACAGTGGAGGTACGTACTCAAAAAGCTGGTGATAAAGTGCGAGTCACCGTTAAAGATGATGGTGTTGGCTTTTCTGTATCTAAGCTGCAATCATTTTTGCTGGAGAGTAAGACGGGCGGCTTTGGTCTTTTCAGCATACGGGAACGGTTTGCGTACTTAGGTGGCAACGTGGATATCAAATCCGCTCCAGGACAGGGAACCTGTGTCACGCTGACCGCGCCACTAAAATATCAAAACAATGCTCTAAGAGCAAGGGGGTTAGTATGAAGATATTAATTGCAGACGACCATGGAATTGTGCGCGATGGTCTGCGGGCCTTAATTGAAAAGCAGTCCGATATGGAGGTAGTTGGCGAGGCCGAAGACGGGCAAATAGCGGTGGAACTTGCTGAAGAGCTGCTGCCGGATGTGGTCGTTATGGACGTTACTATGCCAAACTTAAACGGCGTTGAAGCCACGAGGCAGATTGTTGAAAAGATGCCCAGCGTCAAGGTAATAGCATTGTCGATACACTCCGACCGGCATTTTGTCGTAGATATGCTTAAAGCAGGCGTGTCGGGCTATGTGCTCAAGACGTGCCTTACCGATGATTTTATACGTGCAATTCGCACCGTAATGACGGCAAATGAAATCTACCTGAGCCCGCGAATAGCCAGCATCGTGGTTGATGATTACGTAAATGCAGTTCCCGCAGAAGCGGTCTCAATTTCCTCTGTTCTGACAGACAGAGAGCGCAGGGTAACCCAGCTTCTGTCGGAAGGCAAGTCCACCAAAGAGATTGCCCTGCAGCTGCATGTAAGCCCCAAGACCGTCGATGCCAATCGTCGTCAAATAATGAACAAGCTGAATATCCACAACGTGGCGAGGCTGACCAAATACGCTATCCAGCACGGTTTAACGTCTGCGGAGTTCTAATTCTGTTAAGTAAGCCGCTCAACAACTTTCAGCAATGTGTTCATTAGCGCTTCATATCAGCACTGCTACAGCATTAATCCTTTCATATCTTTTTACTGCCTGATAAATAGCAAATTTCAGGTCTAAATCGAGAAATATGCTAATAATCCTCCTTTTGGCCATTGTCGATTCGAGAGACGGTCTTATGAACCTGATGTCTCCTTAAATAAGATTCTGCGGAGCGTTTTTCCGGGGCTCCTTAGAGCGCTCCGCAGAACAATTTTTTATAACAAGGCATCACCGGAAAGAGACCATCAAAGAAGAACCGGTTTGTAAGGGATAAAAGAAGGTGCTTAATGAGGAGCATCCTATGATTTTTAACGATAAATTTCGATTAAGTCGGACGTTGCCGGACAAGGTTCACTGCAGGTGACCAGGGGTAGTTTCACCATTGCACTGTTCTTCAGGGTTAATATGCGGTTGGAAAGCTCGAATATACATCAAAAATGTGGGTTTCCCCCGCTTAAAACGTTGTGAAAGAAGTTCTAATACTGTACCAAAAGCATTTTTTTCTGAAAGCGATAACCTTGTATGCCGATAGTTTTATCAAGCAAATGAGGCAAGAACCGTATGTCTTTGTAGGAGCTTAAATGGGGCATTAGGTTTTATTTGTGACTGTAAAAACCGACAGCTCTGTGGAGCTTGTAAGGGGGCGATATTATGGAGAGCAAACAAATTGCTGTTTTGGTTATTGAGGACGAGGAGCATATCAGGAGAGTGTTGGAATATAACCTGAAATTAGATGGCTTTGAGGTTTACCTGGCTGTAGACGGGCCGAGCGGTCTTGAACTTGCCCGCGAGAAAAGACCTGATGTGATTTTGCTGGATTGGATGATGCCGGAGATGGACGGCCTGAAGGTCCTGTCTGAATTGAAGTATGACGAAACTACAAATGATATTGCCGTGTTTATGCTGACAGCCAAAGGGATGATGAGCGAGGTAGGACAGGCGCTGTACGAGGGCGCTGATGATTATATTACAAAGCCCTTCGACCCGATGCAGTTGGGCAAAATCATCAAGAAAAAATTAGAGAAGTGTGTAAAAGCGACAAGCGAATAGCAAAGCCACTAATGGTCACTGATGGTTTTGTAAGGGGGGCGCTTATGTTCACAAAAAAATTAATATATGTGTCTGCAGTTGTTTTACTGGTATTTGGTTCTAACATGCAGTTATTTGCGGAAGAACAGGAGTCAAAATCGAGTGAGCTGGAGAGCTATTTTGCGCTTGTCGCGACTGGATATTCCACCAGTACTTTTGGATAAAGCAAAGAAGGTTTACGAATAAAGGGGCACTGTTACGATGATTGGTAAACTATTTCATAGCACCGGATTAAAAACGAGGATAATTGAAGCCATTATCTTTGCTATCATCCTTACAACAATCGTCAGTTCCGGCTTCTTTTATTTAAGAACCAGGGCCATTTTCGTCAAAAACCTGCAAACAAAAGGAAAGACAATCTGTGAAAACTTAAGTTACAGTGCAAAACACAGCGTCCTGACCGAAGATACAGTAGTTTTAAATGAGTTAGTCGAAGGGGTTATGCAGACAGAGGATGTGGTCTATGTTGTTATTCAGGATGAAGAGGGGGAAACCCTGGTAGAGAAGACAGCCGTTGAAGTACCGGAGATGACTTATCTGAAAGAAAAGGCCCGCCGTGTTAGAGATCTCGATGTCTCTTCTACCAAAGACAGATTTGCCAATCCGATTTACAACTTCTCCTGTCCAATCGTTGCCAGGAAGGTCAGTCTTGCCGAGATGGGGGCAATAGTGCCGGAGTTGGAGGAGGAGCAGTCCTCTGCCCATATAAGGGGAACGGTTCAGGTCGGATTAACCCTGAGCAATATCTTAAACAGCTTAGGAACTGTGCTTGAGGGGATTATTCTGTTGACGCTGATAATGATAGGATGCGGCATTATCTTCTCATTCGGATTTGTCCGGATAATAATGAAGCCAATCAGGCAGATGACCGACGCCGCCGTCAGAATAGCATCCGGTGACCTTACTCAGATGGTAGAGGTGAAGTCTCAGGACGAGATTGGCCGGTTTGCCCGCCAGTTTAACACTATGACCGAGGCATTAAAGAAACGAGAAGAGCAATTAAGCGAAAGCTGCAAACAGATAAGTACCTCCAAGGAGCAACTGGAAGTCAAGGTCAACGAGCGCACATCAGAATTGTCATCTATAAATGTAAAACTCGCAGGGGAAATCGCGGAGCGCTCATCGGTCCAGAAAAAGTTACAACAGCATATTAAGCAGCTTAATTGTTTTTACGGGCTGAGCAAGCTCGTCGAGCAGCCGCAGATTTCATTAGGGCAAATATTCCAGGAGACAGTCTATCTGATTCGTAATGCACATCAGTATCCCGACAGCACCTGTGTAGTAATCACCTTCGACGGGATACAATATAAGACAGACAATTTCGAAAAAAGTGAGTTGAGTCAGCGTGCTCATATCAAGGTGGAGGGAAATAAAGCAGGAAGTATCGAGATTTACTACTTCGGAGAAAAAGGTGAAGATGTCAAGGACCCGTTTCTTAAAGAAGAGCGAGATTTGTTAGGTGCGGTCGCCGACCAGCTGGGCAAGATAGCAGAACACAAGCAAGCGGAAGAAAAACTGCGATTGTTCCGGAATCAAATAGAGCGGTCGAATGACTGTATTTTTGTTATAGAGCCCCAATGGGGCAGGTTCCTGGATGTAAACGATAGAGCATGCAGTACCCTTCAGTATACGCGAGAAGAATTACTCGATATGACTCTCAAGGACATCAATGAGCTTATACCGGGCGAATCCTCGTGGCAGAAGCACATCAAAGAGCTGAAACTTAAGGGAGATGTTATTCTGCAGGGTCGGTACAGGCGCAAGAATGCGACAACGTTTTTTGCAGAGGCAAGTCTGAGGTACATAAGTCAGGAGAAGGAAGATTACATCATAGCAATCGCCCGTGATATCACCGAGCGTAAAAAGGCCGAAGAGCGACAAGCCCAGCTTCTCAGAGAAGTGGAAAGCATTAATCAGGAGTTGAAAGATTTCGCATACGTGGTGTCACACGATTTAAAAGCTCCGCTTAGGGGTATCGGCACATTAGTGAACTGGATATCAACCGATTATGCGGATAAGCTCGATGATGAAGGTAAAGAGCAAATGGGCTTGCTTTTGAGGCGGGTGGACCGAATGCACAATCTTATTGAGGGTGTGCTTCAGTATTCCAGGGTCGGGCGTGTCAAAGAGGAAATAGTTCAGGTGGACCTTAAGGCGCTTGTGCCGGAAGTTATCGATATGGTCGCTGCACCGGAGAAGATTGAAATCACAATCGAAGATGAACTGCCCACAGTTGAGCTTGAAGAGACCCGTATCATACAGGTCTTTCAGAATCTGATAAGCAATGCCGTTAAATATATGGACAAACCGCAGGGCGAGATAAGAATCGGCTGTGTCGAGGAGGACGGCTTTTGGAAGTTTAGCATCGCCGACAACGGCCCCGGAATCGAAGAAAAGTATTTCGAGAGAATCTTCAAGATATTCCAGACCTTATCGGCACGAGATGAGTTTGAAAGTACGGGGGTAGGATTGACCGTAGTGAAGAAAATTATAGAGATGTATAACGGAAAGATTTGGGTACAGTCAGAACATGGCAAGGGAAGTACATTCTTCTTTACGTTACCCAAGCAGGAAAGGAAGATTAAAGATGAAAGACTCGAGGCCAATATTATTAGCTGAAGACGATAGTGTGGATGTGATGACGGTTAAACGTGCACTTAAGGACCTAAAGATTACAAATCAACTGGTCCACACATCCAACGGCGAAGAAGCGTTGGAATATTTAAGGAATAAGAATAATGCAAGCCCCTGCCTTATCCTTCTGGATTTGAATATGCCGAAGATGAACGGAATCGAATTTCTGAAAATCGTAAAGGCGGATGAACTGCTGAAAAAGATTCCTGTTGTGGTTCTTACCACATCAAAAGAAGAACAGGATATAGTTAAAAGTTTCAAGCTCAGTGTCGCCGGTTATATGGTCAAGACCGTTGATTATAAGAAATTCGTTGAGATAGTCAGGACAATTGACCTGTACTGGACTTTGAGTGAATTGACAAAAGAAGAAAAGAGGGTTAGAGATGCAGAACTCCAGACCAGTAATGCTCGTTGAAGACGATAATGTAGATGCGATGATGGTCAAACGCGCATTTAAGAACCTGGAAATTGCCAATCAACTGGTTCGCAAGCTCAATGGCGAGCAAGCTTTAGAGTATTTAAGAGACAGCAATGCGAAACCGTGTGTTATTCTTCTTGATTTGATAATGCCGAGGATGAATGGCATCGAGTTTCTGAAAATTGTAAAAGCAGACGAGATACTGAAAAGCATTCCTGTTGTAGTGCTGACCACATCCAAGGAAGAACAGAATATAGTTGAAAGTTTCAAGTTTGGTGTTGCCGGTTACATAGTCAAATCCGTAGATAATAAGAAGTTCACGGAGGCAATCAGGACGATTAATCTGTACTGGATTTTAAGTGAATTACCGTATGTGGGATAATACTATGGAAAATATAAGATATAAAATTTTGCTGATTGAAGATGATAAGCTCGACCAGAAGGCCTTTATGCGAATGGTGAAAGAAAAAAAGCTTTCGTATGATTGCACTGTGGCCGGGTCTGTTTCAGAAGCTAAGAACATACTGGCTTCCGAGCGATTTGACATTATAATTTCCGACTACTCACTCGGAGACGGAACGGCATTTAATATCCTGGATTTGGTAAAGAATACCCCCATTATACTTGTCACCGGGGTAGGTGACGAAGAAATAGCCGTTAAGGCCTGGAAGGCCGGTGTTTACGATTATCTGACAAAAGACCCCCAACGAAACTACCTTAAAACTGTTCCAATAACGGTTGAGAACACCATCAAACATAAGAAGACGGAGGAACGGGTACAGTTGCTGTCAGGTGCTGTTATGAGCACCGACGAGAGCGTCTATATTACCGATGTGGAGAACAAGATTGTCTTCGTCAACAAAGCATTTTGTGAAACTTACGGATACGAAGAGCAGGAGATTATCGGGGAAGACAGTAATATTCTCTGGATAGGAAAGCTTCAGAATAAGAATACCAGAAGCGTTTTCCAAACCCGCTCTGTTGGAAGCGCCTGGGAAGTCGGGTTTTACCACAAGCGCAAAAACGGCAGCATATTTCCCGTTTCTCTTTCAAGGTCAATCATTAGAGACGAAGACGGAAAGCAGGTTGCGGTCGCCGGAATAGCTCGCGACATTTCAGAACGTATGCAAACAGAGGATGACCTTAGAACGTTAAATCAGGAATTAGAGAAGCAAAATCGGCTAAAAAGAGAGCTTATCATTGCGGTTTGCCATCAATTGATGGCGCCGATATCCGAACTCAAGAATATCATTTCCAGCACCACGACGGGTGGTTTGGACAAAATCGACCCGAAGCTGTGCGAAAACCTCCAATTAGCAGATGAAAACGTTAACAGGGCTGCGAGCATTGTTAGTGACTTTCTTGATACGTCAAAAGCCGATAGCGGCAAAATGAAAGCTTCGGAGCGAAATTGATCAAAGTGGGGGGGCAAATGAGCGGTGAAGTGATAAATGCTTTATTGGTAGAAGAGGACTCGTCAGCCTGTCTGTTTGTAAAGCAGGCCCTTTCCGGCTGCTCTAATACTGTAAAGTTCAATACTGAGACTGCCAAAGACCTGACGACCGCTATCCGACGTCTCAATTGTAAGAGTTTTGACATTATATTATCAGACTTGGCGCTTCCAGACAGCAGCGGAATTAACACGGTTAAAAGGATTCGCGCCTCGAACCCCCACATTCCCATTGTTGTGATGACAGAACTGGCTGATGAAGAAATCGGTGTACAAGCCATAAAGAATGGGGCGGATGATTATCTTGTTAAAGGTAAAATCTTCAAGGATGTATTAGGGCGGAGCATCCGCTATGCTATCGAGCGTAAAAAAGAGCGCATCGGCGCGGAAAAGGTTCTGAAGGATGAAAGAAACAGGGCACAAAACTACCTTGATGTTGCAGGAGTAATCCTGTTAGTTATCGATAACGAGCAGAAGGTCAGTCTCATTAACAAAAAGGGCTGCGAAATTTTAGGGTACAAGGAAAAAGAGATTATCGGCAAAGACTGGTGTGATAGCTTTGTACCGGAGAGGGCCAGGCGTGAAGTAAGGTTGGTTATTTCAGGGTTATTGAGAGGCCAACTTGGGCCATTTGAATATTTCGAGACTCCCATCTTGACCAAGAGCGGCACCGAACGGCTTGTAGCGTGGCACAATGCCATATTGTACGATGAGAACGGCAAAGTTGAAGCCGTCCTGAGCTCCGGAGAGGATATTACGGAGAGGAAACAAGCAGAGGGGCAAAAGACCAGACTGCTGGAGGAAATAGAAAATACCAACCAGGAATTAAAGGATTTTGCGCATGTTGTTTCTCACGATTTGAAAACGCCGCTACGTGGCATCAAAATGCTGGCGGATGGATTAGCAGCCAGTTGTGCAGACACACTTAGCGAGGAGAGCAAAAGACAAATAGACCTGCTTTTGAAGCGGGTTGACCGGATGCACGATTTAATTGATGGGATTCTTCAATACTCGAGAATCGGACGAACCCGCGAAAAGCAGACATTGGTGAACTTAAACGAGCTTGTACCCGAGATAATCGAGACGGTTGGCCCGCCTGAAAATATCGAGATAGAACTTGAAGACAAGCTGCCGACGATTCTTTGTGAGCGGACCCGCATCACACAGGTATTCCAAAATCTACTGAGCAATGCTGTAAAGTATATGGACAAGTCTAAAGGGTACATCAGGGTCAGCTGCGTAGAAGAGAACGGGATGTGGAAATTCAGCGTTGCCGATAACGGGCCTGGAATTGAAGAAAAGTATTTTGAAAAGATTTTCAAAATTTTTCAGACACTTTCCACCACCGATGAAACCGAAAGTACCGGTATTGGCCTTTCAGTGGTCAAAAAGATTGTCGAGAGGTACGATGGCAGTGCATGGGTGGAGGCGAAACCCGGTTACGGAAGCACATTCTTTTTCACGCTCCCGCGGTCACACGATACCGCCAAAAAGGAAAAACAGCCCCTCAAATCCTGCTACTGAATCGAGGAGCAAGCTATGGACGACACAAGATACAAGGTCTTACTAATCGAAGATGACAAGATTGACCGGGTGGCTTTCAAACGGCTGGTCAGGGATGAGAATCTTCCATACGATTACATGATAGCGGGCTGCGTTTCAGAAGCTCAAAACATATTGAGCTCCAACGAGTTCGATGTTGCGATTATCGACTATCTTCTGGGTGATGGTACGGCTTTTGATTTACTGGATTCAATGGCTGATACCCCCGTCATTTTTGCTACCGGTGCGGGAAATGAAGAACTGGCGGTTAAAGCAATGAAAGCAGGGGCGTGTGATTATCTAATAAAAGACTTCAAGCGTAATTACCTCAAAGTCCTGCCGGAAGTTATGAAAAATGCCATCAGCCACAAAAAGGCGCAGGATGAGCTGAAGCAATACCACAACCACCTCGAACTATTAGTAAAAGAACGCACAGAGCAGCTTGCCGCAGAAAAGGAATTGTTATCGGTAACTCTTTCAAGCATGGGAGACGGGGTCATCGCAGTAGATGCCGGAAAACGGATTACCTTATTTAACAAAGTGGCAGAGAATCTGTTAGGATGGCAATTAGAGCAGGTCCGGGGCAAATCGGTCGATGAAATTCTTAGGGTCATTAATGAACAAACGGAGGATGTTGTTGAGAGCCCGATTGATAAGGTAATTAGCTCGGGGCAGATAGAAATGGGCTCCGACCGTGATGCTCTTATAACAAGAGACGGCGGTGAACGCCCGATTACCACGACAGCCGCACCTATTCGCAAAAACGGCGGGACTGTAATTGGCGTGGTTGTAGTACTCCACGACGTGTCGCGGGAGCGCGAAGTCGATAATATGAAAACGGATTTCATTTCTTCCGTGTCACACGAATTGCGCACGCCCCTGACCTCAGTCAAGGCCTACACAGCCACAATTCTGCGCGACCCGAATATGCTCGAACAAACCAAGCGACAGTTTTTAGGTATCATTGATGAGGAATCAAACCGTTTAGCGAGTTTGGTAGAAGACCTTCTGGAGATATCACGGATTGAATCCGGCACTGTTAAAATTGCCCGACAGGACGTATATATTGCTGATGCTATCAAGAGCGTTTTATCAGCTTTGGGGCCATTGGCTGACAAGAAGAAAATACAACTGAAAGCAGATATCGCCGATGGGCTTACCGGCCTGCCGGGTGACCCAGATAAGATACAATCAGTATTTACAAATCTGATTAGCAATTCTATCAAATTCACGCCTGAATATGGCCAGATTTCTGTTTCGGTATTCCAGAAGGAGCAGGAAGTGGTTATACGTGTTAGTGATACGGGTATGGGGATACCAAAGGAGTCGCTTCCGAAGATATTCGGCCGCTTTTACCGGGTGCATCGTCCCGGCAAACAGATTCAAGGGACCGGCCTGGGACTTGCTATTGTTAAAGAAATCGTGGCAATGCACGCCGGCAGAATCGAGGTGGAAAGCGAAGTGAACCAGGGCACAACCTTCACCGTCTTTCTGCCATTGGATACACAAGCCATACTATACAATCCTGTTACAAGCTGAACAATAAACACCTTACGGGCATTCGGTGGTAACTGCCGCTAATAAGTACTGCCTTGCGTTTATGACCGGACTTTCTTTTGCTAACGAGCGGTCGTTTTGCCGGCAAGAGAATTGACAATATACATATAAGGCTGTTATACTACAGAGACGCAACAACCTGTGCGCCTGTAGCTCAATTGGATAGAGCGTCGGTCTACGGAACCGAAGGTTAGAGGTTCGAGTCCTCTCAGGCGTGTTTCCATAACCGTTTGTCAGCCAAGATGTTACACAATGTAAGGTTTTTAAGAACAAACTTGGTTTTGGGTTATCGAAAAAGGAAAAGGTGCACAGTCTATGCAAAGACCCGGTTTAACCAAACGTGTTCTTGTAACCGGTGGTGCAGGATTCCTCGGCTCACATCTTTGTGAGATGCTGCTCAAGAGAGAACACGAGGTAATCTGCGTGGATAATTTCTACACCGGTCAGCGAGCCAATATAGCGCCATTTTTTTCAAATCCTATGTTTGAAGTTTTACGGCACGATATCTGTTTCCCCTTGTACGTTGAAGTTGACGAAATATATAATCTTGCGTGCCCTGCGTCCCCTGTTCATTATCAATTCGACCCGGTTCAGACTACCAAGGTATCTGTGCACGGCGTAATCAATATGCTTGGTCTTGCCAAACGGGTAAAAGCCAAGATACTTCAAGCGTCAACTTCTGAAGTATATGGCGACCCGAAGATTCATCCTCAAGTCGAAAGTTACTGGGGCAACGTTAATCCTATCGGGCCAAGGTCGTGCTATGATGAGGGAAAAAGGTGTGCGGAGACACTTCTCTTCGATTATTACAGGCAGCATAACCTTAAGATTAAGGTTGCCAGGATTTTTAACACTTACGGGCCGGGGATGCTACCGCATGACGGACGGGTGATAAGTAACTTTATAATGCAATCTCTTCAGGGAAAAGAGATTACCATTTACGGCAATGGCACTCAAACACGGAGCTTCTGCTATGTCAGCGACCTTATAGAAGGACTTATAAAGCTTATGAACAGCCCTGACGATTTTACCGGCCCCGTTAATTTAGGAAGTCCTGTGGAGACGTCCATTCTTGAGCTTGCCCATAAGATAATCGATATGACCAATTCAAAATCTAAAATTGTTTTTGAACCTCTGCCTTGTGATGACCCGACTCAGCGCCAGCCTGATATTTCTCTCGCGAAGGAGAAGCTAAACTGGCAGCCAACGGTAAAAATAGAGGAGGGCTTAAAAGCCACCATCGAGTATTTTGAACAATTACTGCGTCGAGACCGAACGACCGGTGGCTGAGGTTATCCTCCTATAGTCTGCTATAGGGAAACAGCAAAGACCTTTATCAATCCGGCTTTTACTTCTTCAGTTTATATATAACGATTTTTTTATCGCTATTTTCAAATTTATTTGTAAAGACTTCCAAGTCGTCTGCCTTAACTGAATCCCTGAAATCAGGGCATATCTTGTCGGCCTTCTTATTTATAATAATAAAATCTGCCCTTTTTTCCCTGGCATTACTTATGACTTCTGCATAAGTCTTGCCCTTTAACTTATACCACTTCGCCCCTGCGTGAAAGGATTCCTGAGGAGATGAGGCCATTACGATGAATTCTTTTTGTCCTGCATTTTCCTTTAACCAGTATCCCACCTTTTTCTGAATAGCCCGATGTCCGCGGATTGGCCTTAGCCCTTTAGGCAGACATACAGCCATAACTATAACTAAGATTATTATAGAAAAGCGGCTTATCCCGCCTTTGCCGACCGACAAGCTCTTATCCTTAAATTTTTGCTGTAAACGGTAATCGATTTCCCAAAATCCCGCTGCCGCCCAACACAAAGCCATAGGAATAAAGCTGTAAAAATATCTGTCGGTTACACCGGTAAAAGCCATTACAATTAAGATTCCAAGCAAGATAAATGACAGAATGTAGGCCTCTCCAATCCTAAAGCCCTTAAACATTTTCCTCTTTATTACACCAAAAAAGAGAAATATCAGGAAAACAGGATAGTATGCCTTTGATAGAAAATACAGCATCTTGGGAGTATGCCTATAAAATCTGTTTATTACGCCTATCATACCTTCCTGGCGAATTAGATTTATTGCTGCCTGCTGTCGGATGTTTATTTGCCACACGCCCGTTTCCTGATGGATGTAGAACAAGCAGGGCAATAAGACGACAATAAACACGCTCAAACAAAACAAGGAACTAATTAATTTCCACCGAAGCGCATTTTTAAGTCTATTCGTACCCTTTAGCCAAATCCATCCGAGCACCAGAAAAGTAAGGGCAACTCCTTCGGGCCGAGTTAAAGAAGCCAAACACAACAATAATCCTACCAATAAAAAGAGGGTGTGTTTGCTCTTTTGGATAGCTATCCAAGACAGAAATGCAATAGATGTTACGAAGAAGAAGTAGAGCGCCTCTGTTAGAACCTCTCCTGATGCCTGAGACAGGTAAGGATGGACGATGAAAAACAAAACGGTCATCAGGGCTGTCTTTTTGTCAAAGATATCTTTAATTAAAAAAAATAGAGGAAAGACCGTCAACGAGCCGAAAAGGCAGGATACCATTCTCGCGGAAAGCTCAAAATCTCGAAAGATATATGAAGCGCCAACGGTAAATATAGGCAGAAGAGGGGGGTAAGCAGAATTGAATACTTCGCGAAAGTTCCCCTCGGCGAACTCCATCGCCAGCCACCCATAGGCACATCCATCTGTGGCAACGCCCCGGGCAGTTAATACCAAAAACACCCTCGCAGCAAGGGTAATTAGAAATAAAATTAATACCTCTCTATTTCTGCTAAGCAACCTCATTTTTTTCATTGGTTAGCTCGTGGAATCGTTCGTCTAATTGCTTAAACCTAAACTCTAGGATGCTCAATTCCTGCGTCAAATCCTTGTTTCTCTCTGAAAGCCGTGAAAGGACGGTCGAAAATTGTAAAACTATCAGTAATAAGAATAGAAAAGAGACAACAAACAGGGCGGTTAAATAATACATCCCCATCGCCCTTGACATAATGCCTAACAGGTTGGGAAAAATGCTAAATATCAGAATAACCGCTCCGCTTAAAAGCCACAATAGCGCATATTCCTCCTTAAGTCTTCCTCTTCTAATGAGCTCAAAGACGAACACCAATAGTAAAATACTTACCGTACCTGTTATTATCTGTATCCTCAACATTGTCTTGGCCTCCCTTGCTAAACCTCTTTTTTGTAAGAGGTTTTTTTGCACAAATCGATAAATATCGCTAACAGTACCTTGACCATATAATAAATTGGCCTGAACCCGTTAATTGAAGAAGCCCCTGCCTTACGTGAGCTCATATTCACGGGTATTTCTTTTATGGTAAATCCTTCTCTATGCAGAAGCACCAATGCCTCGGGCTCTGGATAATCACAGGGATAAAATGCTGAAAAGCTCTTTATAACCTCCCTGTTTACCGCTCTGAAGCCGGAGGTTGTATCCGTAAGCTTTTGTCCCACGATGAGAGATAAGACCCTGGAAAATATCAGTATCCCTACCCTCCGAAGGACGAAGGACCTGTATCTTTTCTTCCTGAGATACCTTGAGCCGAGTACCATATCAACTTCGTCATTTATGAGAGTAGCGACGAGTTTCTTAATCTCCGCCGGATGGTGCTGACCGTCGGCATCACACTGGACAGCTATATCATAGCCCATCTTGTAAGCGAATTTATACCCTGCCTGCATCGCTGCACCGATTCCCAGGTTGTAAGGGAAATCTAACACAAAAGCCCCTTTTTGTATCGAAACGTCTGAAGTAAAATCAGAGGAACCATCATTTACCACCAGCACATCGGCAAAGGGCAGTTTCCGCTGAGTCTTCTCAATTACCCTGCCAATAGTATCTTTCTCGTTATAGGCAGGGATGATGACCAGTATTTTATTGTTTGTCTTCATTTTTTGATGCTTTCTAAGACAAAAAAGCTCCATCCGATATAGCAGCTAACAATCCCAGTTGAAGTGAGCATCTTCGATATCCTTAAGATTACAGAGAATCATTGCAAATATCCTAACGACCTCAGCTCTTCCATCGTTTTGTCGTCTATGGGGATTACTTTTTCCTGGTTTGCTTTTGGGAGTGAAGCTGCTTTTTCTTTGCAGGCTTCCATCCACTCAAACAATTCCTGTCTCATTTGCTCTGCCATTTCCACCTTACTGTCAACCAGATTGCTCAACTCACCGGGGTCTTCCTCCAAGTCAAACAACTCTTCCCTGCCATTTTCTATATACTTTATAAATTTAAAATTTCCTGATCTTATCGCTATAATTCTCCCCTTCAGCATAGTTTCAGAGTAGGCGGGTAGCTCATTATCAGTTTCACATTTAACTAAAGGAATCAAACTGATGCCCTGAGCTTCGTCACTTACATCTATACCCAGGTAATCGAGAACAGTTGGAACCACATCAATCAACTGGACCTGACTATCTATGGTTTTATCCGCTCCAAATGGAGGATACCTAATGAGCAGTGGAATCCTTATTAGCTCTTCATATAGTGTTTTACTGTGCCCAAATCCTCCGTGTTCGAACAGCTCTTCTCCGTGGTCGGCGGTTAAAATTACCATAGTGTTATCTAAGAGCTTTAGTTCCTTCAACAACTCAATTAGCTTCCCTATTTGAGCATCGGTAAAACTAATTTCCCCATCGTAAAGAGAAGCTACATATGCAATATCATCCGAGTTCAAACCAGAAACCATTTCCTCTAATTTTGCAGTTGTAATGCCCGGACTTAAAACGCCATCGTAATCTTCATCATACCTTGTAGTGAAAGGTTCAGGGCTGCCATACGGATCATGTGGGTCCCAATAATGTATGAAGAGGAAGAAAGGTAGATGCTTGTTTCTTGATAACCAGTACTGCACCTGTTCAGTAGTAGTATCAGCCAGCCTGCTCGAGTAAAAACCAAAGATTCGGCCTATTATGTTCAATAGGATTAAATGATTATATCTTGTTGAATAAGCTATTTCATCGTCATAAAAATCGAAACCCTGACCGTGAAATCTTGAACTAACATGACCTCCCGCCCCAACAAATGCTCCAGTTTTATAACCCTCTTCTCTTAAATACTCGGCAAGAGTAGTTCTTGCTTCATCAAGCGAACTTGCTGAGTATTCAACAGATTTTGGGGGGAAATGGAGTTTATGGACGGAAGGATATAGAGAGGTCATCAAAGAGGTAATAGACGGCAAAGTCCAGGGAGCCTGAGTAATCGCGTGTCGAAACAGTATGCTTTCCTTAACCATCGCATCGATGTTAGGACTGGTAGGCCGATGATAGCCATAACAGCCCAAGTGGTCAGCCCTTAAAGTATCTACCACAATGAGAATCACATTTGGTTTACCTTCGCCCTTATTCACACTGGCATCTTTTGTCCCGAGGTGAATCCCCACAGCGGCAGCAAAAGGCAAAAGAAATGCCACAACCATAACTCTCGATACCCTTTTCCATACCCCTGAGATTTTAGAAAACAGGTATCCTACTAAAATACCGGCAATGAGGCACAGGGCGAAAACAATGGCTATATCGGAAATATGCTCTTTTAGAGGAAATAAATATCTTACCCTGTAATTATAAAAGGAAACAAGAAGTGGCAGGACTGATGCCGCCGTAGCGATGCAGATGCTGATGCCGGTGGACTTTTGATTATTCAGCTGCACATTGAATGAGACTATGAGCGTATTTACAACCATTAAAGTAGTAAGTGCAGCAAATACAGAGGCACCAATATAAACCAACATAGAAACAGATACTAAGAACAACTTATCCCATACGGTCTGAAATAGATAATCTAACGAAATGATAACTCTGAGGGCATCAACAGTCGCCACCGTCAAGCCAATAGCATAACCACCAAAAAGAACGCTTAGTACCTTCATTCTCAAATCATTTGTCTTCATTTCTTAACGTCTCTAAGACAAAGAATCTCCAAATCCCTTCCAGCATACCAAATCCTCGAGCAAATGCCCTCAAGAATAATACCGGCAAGAGATATAGGTATGAATACCGCTTATTTCTTTTTATTGCTGCTAAAGTAATAGGAAACTGCAACACCAATAACAACACTGCCCCTGAGCAAGAGAAAAAGAACAACGACTGGTAAAAGAAAAAGGCGATTGTTGTCCCTGTAATAGCCATTGCCAAAGGAGGCTGGACGAAATCCGATATACCAGCGTAGCTATCGCCTTTCGTCATATCAGGATGAAGTTTGTAAAGCTTCACCCTCCAGTACCCGTGGCGATATTGCTCTTTTAGGTACTTAATAAGATTTGCTTGATGACAATGAGAAACCTTTATATCCTTATCAAAAATTAACTTATAGCCGGCCTTTTTAACTCTGTAAGAGAGGTCGTTATCTTCGCCGCTGGGTTGCCTAAAAGATTTATTAAATCCGCCCACCTCTTCTAAAACTTTCTTTCTATAAGAGAGATTGAAAGAGCCGAGATAATCTGTCTCACTGGATGTTCTCGTATGTCTCTGAACTATCTCTTCATGTATGCACCTTGCCAGCAATGAGTTTTTATTAGTAATACCGTAGGAACCTCCCACGCCTCCAATATCATCCGATGTATATCTGCACACTATCTTTTCTACCCAATTTTTCTCCGGAATGCAATCCGAGTCGGTAAAACATATAATTTCTCCGGACGCCGCTCTCCAGCCCGTATTTCTTGCTGCTGCAGGGCCGGCATTTCCCTGATAAATATACTTTACAGGATGCTTCTTTACTACATCTGCCGTATTATCAGTTGAGCCGTCATCAACGACTATTATTTCTAAACTGTTACTTGCGAAATTTTGTTTCATTAAGGCCTGAAGGCACAAAGCAACTGCCTTCTCGTTATTGTAGACGGGAATAATTATTGAAATCATATTTTCTTTATTTTGCTACTTCATAAATTAACATTTCTTTATTTCTGAATTTTTCTTCTAAAAAGGAACAGCTTCCTAATCTGTTTACGAGATTTTTCCTATATCCTCCATAGTGGATTCCCTTTTCATCGTCATAAATACGCTCTGAGGGTACAACTAAATAGTGAATATTATATTTTGCCAAAATCTCGCAAACTTCCCCGTCGTTATTCTCTTTGCTATATAATGCTTTTAATACATCTCTCGGCCGGTCCCATATAACATTTACATTTGAATGAATTGCTAAATAAGGAAGAGGGGCGAGCACTCTTTTGTCTCGAGGCGTATTTTGTTTCAGAAACAAAATAGCATCCTTTTGTCCTTGTGTAAATTTTCTTTCTTTATAAACATACCCTAATACTCCTGCCGTTTGTAATACTAAAAGGCCAGCTAATACCCATAGTAACTTTCTTCTCTGAATGATTTTCTTAAAAGTGTTCCCCGATAAAACAGCCATAAGAGGGAAAACAGGGCTAAAATATCTTACGGCAGGATCCTCTGAGAAAAAAACAAGAGCAAATAAAAAATATGTAGTAACAGACCAAAATAAAACAGTTTTATAATTTGGGAAAAAACCGATGATTATCAGCCATCCGCTTAGCCCTAAGAAGGTAATTAAAACATCGGGATTTCTATACGGATCTGAAAAGGCATACACTCTGCTTTTATTTTTTCCTATCCAGTTCTTACCCGTTTCTATTATCGATTCACCAATATTTTCTTCAAGTATAGAAGTCGGATTCGTATACACTAATTTTTCTTCTGCATACGACCCGATATCCTTTTTCAACATTGCGACATTAAATCTTTGTTTTACCAAAGCCAAACTTAAATGATTTATTTGGAAAAATAAGACCCCTAAAACAGTGAAAATTAACGCCTCTTTTACTTTCTTCCTTACAAAGATATCTCGAACCGTTCGAGACTTGTAAAGCATTATAATCATAATAAAAAGTGGATATAAAAAATAAGCATTCCTTTTTGTCACTATTGCAATTCCAAACAACAACCCTGCAAAAAATATATCCTTTTTTAATGTGAAATATAAAATCCAAGCACTAAATGCAGCGACGGGCAAATCCATCATATAAATAATTGAAAATGCCTGAAACATCGGAAGAGTTGAGCACAATAAGAAACCCACCAAACCCGATTTTAAGCCGAATAATTCAGCACCACAAAAATAAACTCCAACTATCAGAAAAAAATAGAATGTAGCCTGGATTAGCTGTCCAATCCATTGTGGATTCAGGCCGGGAAAGAATCTAATTAACCGACTCATTAAGAAATGCCAAAATGGAGCATTTTCGTATACCCTGTAGTAAACTCCTTCTATAGTGTGCATATTTTCAGCGTAAACAGGTCTTTCGCCTTTTTTTGCCCAATCCGACGCATATTGATAGTGAAAGGGCTCATCTCCAAGAGATACATCTGTTTTTATGCCAATAATAAAACTTACTATAGACAAAATAAAGCTGACTAATATTATGTAAACAGTTATTTGCTTCATAAAATTTGGAAGAACAATTCCTTATTTAAAGAATACTAAAGTGATAAATTTTTTAAGATTGCCTAAAAATACATGAGGTTGTGTCATTAAGCTTTTTAACCCCACTTTGATATATTTCGGTCTAAAATAATAATTACGATAGCAATACTTAATTGCTTGTTTAATATCTGCAGGAGATAATTTAGGATATTTTATCAAAGGTTTTAATGGCATATACTCATCCCAATCCTCTGTAATAAGATAATTATTCTCTTTTAGATATTCGAAAAATTCTGTTCCAGGATAAGGAATAGCTGAGCTAAACTGAACTGTTGTAGGATTTAACCTTTTTGCAAAATCTAAAGTATTTTTTATTGATTCCCAGGTCTCACCTGGAAAGCCGATAACAAATGTTGCATGCACGTGAAAACCTACTCCGAGCATAGTCTTAATTCCCTCGATAATTTTTTCTATTCTATAACCCTTTTTTATTTTATTTAATATATCCTGGTCTCCTGATTCTACTCCTACTTTTAAAAGGAAACAACCTGCTCTTTTCATCTTTTTTAAGAGCTTCTCATTACTAAAATCAGCACGGGAATAAGCTGCCCACTTAATTTTTATACCTCTGCGCAGAATTTCCTCACAAACTGAATCTACATGAGAAGGATTAGCAGTAAATGTGTCGTCATTAAAAAGTACACTTCTAAAATTGTAATTTTCCCCCAAATCTTCCAATTCATTTACTATATTTTCAGAGGAACGCAACCTATATTTCCTACCACTAATTGTTTGAGGCCAGTTGCAATATGTACATCGGTAAGGACACCCTCTTCCGGATAAAACAAAAGCAAAGGGATTTTTTAATATAGGATCAAAATATTTATAATTCGGCACCAAATCTCTGGCTGGGAAAGGCAAAATATCCAGATTTTCAATATATTCTCTTCTTTCATTTATAACAACGTTCTCATCATCACTTCTATATGCTATACCTTTAGTACCTACTGGACCATTTTTCAAGAACTCGACCAGGGGCAATTCGTATTCCCCCATAACAACCGCATCAATTACTGTGTTGCTCTTCAATGACTCTTCGGGCAGAGCTGAGACGTGTGTCCCTAAAAAAACAACTTTACAATTTATCTTTTCCTTAATTTTCTGTAATACTTTAACGTCGCTGTTAAAAGACGGTGTAGAGGTTTCTGCGACTACAAAATCCGGCATAAAACTCTTTACTTTCTCAAAAAAAGCCTCGACAGTTAAAGATAAAACAGGGGCATCAACCAAATCAACTTTGTACCCTTGTTGTCGTGTATAAGCTGCAGCATAAGCAAGTAATAATGGAGGATGCATCACCGGCGTTGCATAATTGTATGTAGGAAATCTAATAGGACGGTTGAATTTTCCTACCTTTGTAAATGTAGGCAGATTAGCAAAAAGTACTTTCATAACCGGCATAGCAGAACCAACTAAAGTAAAAATACCTGGGCAACCAGACTTATTTCATCCTGTAATTCAGTCCAGAATAATACCTTCTCTGTAATCAGTAATCAAGTCTTTTAGCTTTTTTTCGTACAGGCTGGGACATAAACACAGCCAGACCGTATCCCTTAAGGCCTGTTCAGGAAACTTACTTGCTATCACATCTCCCTTATGAAATAATAAATTGTGGTATGAAAGCTCATATAAAAAAATTGCTGGTTGCAGCAGTATTCAGCGTTTGCCTTGTCGGTGCCACCGACGCCGACCTATCAGGGCGAATTAACGGTATTATCAGCCAATCTTCACAGAAAAAGGTCCGGTTTTCCGTTCATATTTTAAGGGCTGATTCCGGCAGGGCCGTGTACAATCACAATGCAAATAGGGCGATGGTGCCAGCCTCAAATATGAAGATAGTTACTACTGCAGCGGCATTAAAACACTTAGGCGCGGATTACGAATACAAAACAAAGGTCGGCCTTTGCGGCCAAACGCTGGTAGTCATAGGAGGTGGCGACCCGTTATTGGGCGACAAAATCACGGATAATAGATATGACAGAAAGAATGGCTGGGTGTTTGACGATATAGCGGCGGCACTAAAAAACAATGGTATCACAGCCATTAAGGATATTGTTGCCGACAGCAGTATATTCGACGACCAGCGAACCCACCCAAACTGGTCGGAAAAAGAACTCAATCGCTGGTATGCCTGCCAGGTAAGCGGCCTAAACTATAATGGTAACTGTGTTGAGGTTACACCAAAGACTGTCGGACGCAAGGTCAAACTATCTGTCGAGCCCCAGACGTCCTATGTGGAGATTATCAACAAGTGCAAGCCAACCTCCAGGCCGCCCAATACCGTATGGTGCTCCCGACCCTTCGGTACAAACGCGATAACGGTGCGAGGCAAATGCTACAAACAATCCCAGCCGGTTCGTGTTACGGTTGAAAGGCCGGCTGCGTTTTTCGCATTTTTATTAGCAGAGAATTTAGCCAGAGCGGGTATAAATGCAGATGGCCAGCTCATAGAAAAAGCAGTGGACGAAAACTGCAATTTCAGATTGCTTAGAGAATACAGCAACTCGTTGACCGATTGCCTGGCACGATGTAACAAGGACAGCTTCGGATTGGCGGCGGAGGCGTTGCTTAAGACCATAGCGACCTCCACTCAGCAGGGGGGCAAAAACGGCAGCTGGGCGGGGGGCAGGGAGGTAATCTCGCAATATCTGCTGGACCTCGGTATCGATAAAAGCGAATTTTACATCGATGACGCCAGCGGCCTAAGCAAAGAAAACAAACTCAGCGCAAACGCTATAACTAAAGTATTATTAGATACTTACAAAAGCAAGGATTGGCAGCTCTATAAGAACTCGCTGGCGGTAGGGGGGGTGGACGGCACAATCGCCAAATACTTCAAAGAAAAAAAATACAAAGCCAAAATCCTCGGCAAGACCGGCTACGTCGGCGGCGTCAAGTCGTTCTCAGGGATATGCACTACCTCCGACGGTGATTATATATTTTCCATTCTGACCAACAACGCCAATGGCAAGACCCGCAAGACAATCAATGACATAGCGAAAGCGATTATCGATGATGATATGTAGTGGATGATGCTTAATACATATCCAATGGGGACATAAAGTTCAAGGTTATGCTACCATTCAGCAAGTTCCCCGATTAGTTCTTCAACCAGGTCTTTCATTGTTACGATGCCGACCGGCTTTTCCCGGCCGGCGTGGCCGGCTCTTGTAACCAGGACGATTTTTTGTTTCTCACTTTGCATAACATTTATCGCATCGATAACGGTGGTATTTGCGTCGAGTTTTCGGATTGGCTTTACAAATCGATATAAATCAGTTAACTGTCCCGGCCAGCTTAGGCAATCATAAATATTTATGAAGCCGACAACGCCCGCAGACCGGCGGTCCACCACCGGCAGGCGGGTAAAGGAGCACTTTTTTAGCTTCTCCAAAAGCACCGACCTGTCGGAACTTACATCGACCGTCCAGGTTTTACCGATAGGTGTCATCACCACCCTTATACTGACATTGGAAATATCCACCAGCCGGCCTATAATATCGGTTTGCACCGGGCTAAGGAAACTTTCTTCTCGGGTATCCTGAAGAATTGCCCTGATATGAGACTGCTGCGCAGCGCTCATTGCCGTTTTGGAAGAAACCGGTGAACCTGTTAGTCGGGCAAGAACGCCGGATAAACCCTTCAGAAGCCACACCACTCCGGACCAGCTAAAGAGCTTGTGAAATCCGAATAGAACCGGTGACAGACGGGGCATAAGGGTATCAGCCCGATAGAAGAAGATTTTTTTAGGAATCAGTTCGGAGAAGACAAATAGTAGCGGTGCGGCCAGAAACATTGCAAGCAATTCGGCGCTATGCTCACTTTGCAGCCTGTTCAATAGAAAGATAGTTACAATACTCGTAGCGAGATACTCAGCAAGATTTGTCCCTATTAACATCGAGAAAAGCAGCGCCGGACTGTCGTGCATAATCCTGCTCAGCAGAATAAACGACAACCGTTTCTTTTCGACACCAAGTCGCAAGCGAAGCCGGCTAAGCCGATACATCCCCGTTTCGGCGCCGGCAAAAAGTCCGGCAGCAGCCACAGAAAGCACAATTACCAATATCAGGATTATGCTGTTAGTCATTGCCCTTAATCGGCTCAAACGTTAAAATAACAGTTTCGATTCGCCTCTTTTGCACTTTTTCGACAGTGAATCTTAAATTCTTCAAGCAAGCAATATCGCCGCTTTTAGGTATCTTGCCGAGAAGAGCGGTCACTAAACCGGCGATTGTCGAAATCCTCGTCTCCGCCAGTTCTATGCCCAGCGTCTCAGCCCAGTCGTGAATAGGCAGATTACCCGCCAGTCGGTACTCAAAAGGCCCTATCCGCTCGATAGGTTCAATTCCACTTGCCGGCTCAAACGGCCCAAGAAGTTCCTCGACGATATCTTCCAAGCAGACCAATCCGGCGATGCCGCCGTATTCGTCCACGACTATCGCCATGTCGGTATGCGTTTTACGGAAAAATTCAAGCAAAGACTCAACCGTCTTTTGCTCAGGAACGAAATGCACCTTCTGAACGAGTTTATCCAGCGAGCTGCCGGTTTCAAGCAACAGCCGGCGAAGACTAACCAGCCCGACTATATTATCTATTGACCCGACGTAAACAGGCAGTTTTGTCAGGTGGTTCTTTTCCATCTTCTTACGAGCCGCTTGCGGCGATTCCGTAACTTCGCAGGCAATCATATCCACTCGCGGTCGTAAACAGTCGCGGACCTTTAGAAAGCCAAGCTCAACAATTTCTGCCAGAATTCTATCTTCGTCGGCTGTAATCAGTCCCTGTTTCCGCACCTGTTTGATGAGTAATTTGAATTCGCCTGTGGTCATTGCCCCTGCCGGCCTTACCGGCCCGAGCAGCAGCCGAAGGGCCGGCTCTACTATCAAGAATCCAAACACAAACAGAACAGGCCTAAAAATCTGCTCACATAGAACCACCGGCACCGCCGTAATAACACTAATAGACTTGGAATTTGTGTAAGCCAGAGATTTTGGCAGTATCTCACCAAAGACCACCAGCACGATAAAGCTAACAGATGCGGTGATTGCAGCGGCGACAGCACCAATTTGCTGCCCGACTCTGACCGTGAGTACGCTGGCCACGGCGTAAAAAAGAACGTTAACCACCATATTCCCAAACAGCAGACTGCCTATCAATTGTCTGGGCTTACTTGAGAGACGCCCGGCCAAGTTCTGAAGTTTGTGTTTGGACTCTTGTAGTAGTTTTGTTTGTCTGCGGGAGAGATTAAAAAAGGCCGTCTCCGACCCCGAAAAAAAGGCGGAACCACCGAGCAATAGCAGCATCAAAACGATATGGCCGACATTTTGATAAACCTGACCCACTTTTTTGTACCGCCTTAATGAGATTAAAGAAAGTGTAAGAGATAAGGTGAAAAAATCAAAAATTAAAATTACAAAAAATCAAATCGTAAGCGGTA
>CAYONQ010000013.1:0-42892 GCA_964405375.1 uncultured Pirellulales bacterium | reverse complement strand
AGCCAGTCCTCGATATTCTTCGCAAGGATGGTTACGTCCTTTTTGCTCATAATATGCTCAATTATAGCGGGCTTTACCTTAAGCTTTACCATCGCCTTCTGCGCCTTCTCCCACAGCCGGGCACGCTTGCGCTCGCTGTCGGCAAGGTAAAGCTCGCTAACCAGTTCCTGCAACCTGCCTAACGTTATAGCGTTGAGGTTGTCGTAATATCTGGAAATAACGTCCCGCTGATAGCTCGAATATTCTTTCCCTGCCATTTTAACCCAATTACCTCAAAATTATCTCTCCGCCACTTTCCCCTATTCGCTATTGAACATTTAGCCGCCGACTGCCTTGTCGCTTTTTATCTCATTATAAATCGACTCGATCAGCCGCAAATGGTCTTCCGGAAATTCCTTCTTTATCTCCTCTAAATTCTTGTTTGCTTCGATTAAGGATTTTGCCTTTTCCTGAAGCCCTTTCATTTTTTTGATATGCTCACTTACGACCCTGCGGTCCACAATATCACTATGGCCGCTGCAGAACCTCTCCGCATCGAGCGTCTGCAGCATCTTCGTGAGGTTCTTTACGTGTCCGAAGGAATCCCCGCCCTTATAGGAATGGATAAGCTGAGGCCGCGTCAGAAATATCTGGTCGCCGATAAAGGCGGTTTTCTCTTCGGGAAAATAAACAACCAAATCACCTGTCGTATGGCCGACCCCGAAATACCACAGCTCAATCTTCTTTGAGCCGACATATATGTCCATCCTGTCGCGAAACGTGATTGAAGGCATAAAAGGCGCCAATTCAGGATTGTTCCATTTTGACTGGCTGCCGCCTCTGCCTGCCAGCAGCATCTCTCCCCTGCAGTTTTTATGGGCGATGAAGGTAACCGTGTCGGGGAAATAAATATTTCCGCTGGTATGGTCGCCGTCGCTGTGGGTGTTCACGAGGTATTTTATTGGCTTGTCCGTAATTTTTTTGATTTCTTCTATCGTTTTATCGACGGAAGTTTTGTCCATTTTCGCATCGATTACAATGACCGCGTTCTGGCCCGTATACACTCCGCCTCGTGCACCTCTGCCGCCGAGGACCTCGAAGAGGTTTTCGGAAATCTTTTGCAGCGTGACGGGCGAGCTTTGTCTCTGCTGCGAAAAGGATAGCGGCGAAAAAGCCAAAATAAATATCGGAATTGAAATAACCAAAAGAATCTTTTTCATTTTAAGTCCTCCTTAAAATTCGCAGCTATTATACCATCCCCATCCCCCTCGTCCAGCACCAATACCGCAATCTCACCCGTCAATCATAAATCGAAAATAATAAATCTATTCCGCCACCCCCAATAGTAAATAACAACTCAAACTGACCGATTTGTAGCCAAGAACCGATATAAACCATTATGTGATACAAAATTATGGAAAACAAAACTATAATGAGAACAGCCATCCCGACCCTGTCGGGGTTCCACAATTTTGCATTTTGCACTTTGATTTTTACATTTTCAAACTGACCATCGGTCAGTTTGAGTAATAAATTCACCTCCCCGCCAGCCAGTCCTCGATATTCTTCGCAAGGATGGTTACGTCCTTTTTGCTCATAATATGCTCAATTATAGCGGGCTTTACCTTAAGCTTTACCATCGCCTTCTGCGCCTTCTCCCACAGCCGGGCACGCTTGCGCTCGCTGTCGGCAAGGTAAAGCTCGCTAACCAGTTCCTGCAACCTGCCTAACGTTATAGCGTTGAGGTTGTCGTAATATCTGGAAATAACGTCCCGCTGATAGCTCGAATATTCTTTCCCTGCCATTTTAGCTCAACTACCTCAAAATCGTCCCTTCGCTACGTTGCCCTATTCGCTATTAAATGTTTAGCCGTCGCCGAAACGGCGACGCTCTTTGTCATTCCTGCGAAAGCAGGAATCCAATCTCGCCCCCAATCGTCAATAGTAAATTTAATCGCCATCACCCCACACAAGCTGGACAGCAAGAACTTAGGCAGGCTGCAATACCGTAAAGTCCTGTTTCTTATGCTTTTAATAACCGTTCAAATTCTTCTCTGATCAGTTTTTCTCTTTGCTTGAAAAACTCCTCAAAATTGTTTAAGGAAGGGTCTACATCAGGTATAAAATTCTTTTTCATGAACTCTTTTCTTTCTGTTTTATCTGGATATGCTTCATATAGCCACTTCTCAAAATCAGTACCGGATTTTTCTTGATTGGGCAAGCCCTCCAAGAGTTGAAGATTTCCAACATAATTATAATTATCTAAATAGAATTCTACTTTCTCCTCAGGGATGCCTCTTTTTGTCAATCGTAGCCTGGTAAAAAGCCTCCTTGGGAAAATATGGTCAACATGGAATTTGTTCCGGAAATCCAGCGATGGGTATAAAAGAGCGAGCATTGAAAAGGTGTAGTTTTGTCTGTAGTTATAACACAGCAAATTCTCTATTTCATCGCCAGTAAAGACGATTGACTTCGTTCCCGCTTTCAATTTTTCTGTAATCTGTTCGAGCGGAAATACCGCGTTCTCCTCTTGGAGTACTTGCCTTACTGGTCGCAACACATTATCAGGTTGCCCACCAAAAGTCCTTTTCAGAAGTGATATTGCCAACCATTTAAAAACAGCTTTTCGGTCTTCGAGAAACCTGTGTGATTGAGCATAATTTTTTGGAAGGCCGATTCTGTCCAGATAATACGCTACCGGTATTACCGCGTTATTAGAAGTTAAGGTATCCCTATTATAACCAAAGCTCGCGAGCAGATAGACAGCAAGACGAATTGCTTCCGATATTCTATCCCATTGCTCCTCAATTATCGCCATGTTCTTAGCATTAAAATTATCAACCTTAAACGCAATATCTGTGAAATCACTGAGAACCAAACATGACTTCAGCACAAAGTCTTTACCAAAGTTAAAACTGTCACCTATATCATTGATTTCATCCACGAAATTGTGGATTTCTTCTCTCGCATCTCTCTTTTTCCATTGTGCAGTTGCGATTGAGAGCAGAAGGTCGGAATAGCTTAGTATTGCACCACCGCTGTTGACACGGATGAAGATATTCAGAACCTTGTCAAGACTTTCATCTTTTTCAAGAAAATAATTGATCACCTCCGTTTTGTGTACTAAGTCGTACAAACGAAAAAGCGTCCGGTTGGCAAATTTTGCTGTGCTTTTAACAAGCGTATTTAAACCTTTGTCAATCAGATAATCGTTGACATCTGATGGGTCTTCCATATCCAATATGTCACCCACTCGGAACCAGAAAGCGTTATTTGTTTCTATATTATTACATATTTCTTCTTCTATGAACTGAAAATCATATTGCATGTCTGTCGGCTCTTCTGGTGGCGCTAATAAATCCAGGCACAACACTTTTTTCGGAAAAGCATCCGGATTATTCCAGCGTTTTCTTGGAAGTTTATATGCAGCACTACCCTTCAGGCCCTTGTAAAGTGCAGTCAGTCTTTGCTGCCCATCCAGAATTGCTATTATATCCGAATCTCCTGCCACATTGGCTTTGGGATTATGGGTACTCTTACCTTCGTGGTAGTTTCTAATAAACTCATAAAATTGGTAGCTTTTAGAGTTATCCTTTTCTACAAGCCAGAATAAAAAAGCTCCGATTGGATATCCGCACATTAGCGAATCAAACAAACGTGTAATCTTCTCCTCACCCCACACAAGCTCTCTCTGTATTGCAGGTAAAAGATACTTTTTTCTATGGATGTTATCAACGGTTTCTTTTATTGTAATCGGTCGTTCAAATGACATTATTAATTGCCTCCAAATCGCTACAAAAAGATGGTATGATTGTATTATTCTTTATCTGCGAATCAAGCAAAACCAGAGCAAATTCGTGTTTATTCGTGGCTAATTTTTTCTACGAACTATGAACAACGAACTATGAACAATGAACTATGAACAATGAACTATGAACTCATTTAGCTTTCTACTATTTCCACGTCTTCCGGCCGAAGCCGCTTCAGCCCCGCCAACTGGTTTTTGCCTAACCGTGCGTCAATCAGCACCTCGCCGTCGCAATACCGCTCTTTCAGTATCTGCCCGTACCTCCGCAGGTAGCTCACCACCCTGCCGTCCGACTGGCTGCACGTCAGATGCAGCAGAAGCTCAGCCCCTCTGTATCTGGCCAAAACCTTTTCACTTAATCGCCCCAGTCCCATCCCCATCTTCGCCGATATGCACACCGCATCGGGATAAACGGTCTGCAGCATCTCAAACTCGCCGACCTTCTTTACAATATCAATCTTATTAAGCACCTTCAACGTCGGCCTCTCGCCGCAGCCAATCTCCCCCAGCACCTTATCTACCGATTCAATCTGCTCCATAACCTCCGGGTTCGATACATCAACGATATGCAAAAGCAAATCAGCGTTAATCGCCTCTTCCAATGTCGCCTTGAACGAGGCGACCAATTGATGAGGCAGGTTCTTCACAAAGCCGACCGTGTCACTCAACAGCACCTCCGCCCCGCTGCCTAACGACCATTTCCTCGTCCGCGTATCTAACGTCGCAAACAGCCGATCCTCGACAAGAACGTCCGCACTGGTAAGCGCGTTTAGAAGTGTGCTTTTGCCCGAATTGGTATAGCCGACTATGCAGATTTTGAACATCCCGCCTCTGCTGTCAATCTCGCGAATCCTGCGCCTATCGATTTTCGTAAGCTCTGCCCTTAAATCCGTAATCCGCCTGCTGACCAATCGGCGGTCGATTTCCAATTGTTGTTCGCCCGGCCCACGTGTGCCTATCCCGCCGACGACGCCCGCCGCCGTTGCCCCGCCCGCACCTGCCACGCTGTCTAAGTGCAGCCACATCCTCGTCAACCGCGGATACGTATATTCCAACTGCGCCAGCTCCACCTGCAGCTTGGCCTGCTTCGTCTTCGCCCTCGTGGCGAATATGTCCAGAATCAGCTCGCTGCGGTCCAGCACCTTGACCTTAACTATTCCTTCAATCTCGCGAATCTGCGCAGGCGACAGGTCGTTATCGAATATCACAACGTTCGCCTTCAGGCGTCTCGCCCGCTCGGCAAGCCGGTCTGCCTTACCTTTACCTATGTACGTAGCGGGATTTATCGCACGGATTTTCTGCTGAAACCTGTCAATGACGACCGCCCCCGCGCTTTCGGCTAAGGCCGTCAGTTCCGCCAAATCATCTCCGCCGCCTCGCCCATTTTTTCTGCCGCCGTGCAAAAAAGCCCCCACCAGGACTGCCCGCTCTTTTCTGACCCTTAGCGTCTCGCGCAACTTTTCCAACCGGATACGCCTCCAAAATGCCTTTTTATTTTAACATATTTACGAATTTTTTACCAAATCTGCGTATTCTTTCGCAATTTTTTGCATTTTTTCGCACCTTTTCAGCCAAAAAACACCCGCTTTTACGCTAAAAACATCTGCAAAAGATTATTTTTGGCTTGATAACCGACAAATCATCTGCTAAATTAACTCTCTTTTTAGATTTTGACGAATTTAAAACTCGTAGTATTATTCCTTATCGCTTAAGGTCTTAGAAATAAGAAAGGTGTTTTTTATATGATAAAAGTTAAATCCCGCACGGGCGAATCGGTTCAGCAAATGATAAGACGCTTTAAAAAGCTCTGCGAAAAAGAGGGTCTAATCCGCGATATGAAGCGCAACGCCTATTATGAAAAGCCCTCCGAAAGGAATCGCCGCCGTATGCGAAAGGCCCAGCGGATTGCATCCCCCAGATTCTAATCCCCTCTCAAAAGCCCCCTCAGTCCCAACAATCAGCCATTCTAATCGTACTGAAGAATCTCTTTTCTATATGCTAAACGCTATACGCTAATTGTCCTGTATCGGCCAGAAGACCACATCGCCCTCATCCGCCCATAGTCTCGGCTTGTCTTTTCTGTCCTTCCCGACTTTCCCGCCATCATCCTCAAAGTTTAAACCCACACTGTACAGCTGAAAATCATCTTCCATTTTTTTGTAAATCAGTGGTTTGCTACTGTATGGGTCCGTCGGTATCCAGTTTAAATATCCTTCTGCCATAATATCTTCGAGCGTTTCTGGATAATTGCCCTTTTCTGCTTCGTATCGGAGTATTGCCAGAATCGTAATCGTCGCCTTGTGTAAGACCTTGCCTTCAAACGCGAGTTTGGAAAATTCCGGCGGCAACGGCTGCATGATACGAAGCAGATGATACTTGTGCTTCGATAAATCTTTGAGAATTTCACCAGATGCAACATCTGCCTTTGTGTGTTTTTCATAGGGACTTATCTTGACCAGTTTGGTTTGTCGTTCCAAAATCTCGTTGGCTTTGGCTATGGTTTCGTCCCTTCGGGCATGAACTATACTCCTTGCTATATAGGGTATGATTAAGTGTTCTTTAAACTTGTATGGGTACCCTCTCGTTGTCATTCTTTTCTCAAAGCGCATAAACCTTTCTGGAATCAGGTGTCCTCCACCCAGCCCCCCCTCGGTGAAGAGATGCTGAATCACATCAAGAAACATTTCTCTATAACCGTTTGCATTTAACAGCGGGTAACCGTCCAGATAAATCTGTGATAGCTCTTGCTGGAGTTGTTTAAGTTCTGCAGCCGACAGGACTTCTGTTGTAAGGATATTTAATATCTCATTGTGACCGAGATTGCTCATGGCCCGCCCGAAAAGCTGCTCTGCTGTAAAAGCCTTGTTGTTCTGCCAATGCCTGCCGACTCGGATAATTGTCAGACAATCTTTAATGGCCTGCTGAAACTTACCCTCTTCTGTATGTATCCGCGACTGCCAAATACCTGCTTTTGCCAAACCACTTAAAGGGTTAACATGCCATAAAATAATATTCCAGATAAATTTTTCTTCATCTTTATCATTATATCGTGATTCCCGGTAGCAATATCTTTTGAGACTACCTGCTGCGAGTTTTTCTTGAACTGCGTTATTCTGCTCCACCCATTCTCTTATTTCTCTTTGTTCTTCTCCGGTTAATTTATCAAACTGCCGATACGCTGCTTCCCTATAGTTCTGAAATACTGGCATCCTTTCGAGGCTTTCGTTTGGCTCAACGTATAGTTCGATTGCCTTTTCATAGTGCAGCCAGGCATTGTCTTCGTCTGTAATCTGTGGCCGATTCATCTGATTCAATATTGCCAGGTAATCAACACTGATATTTGGCTTGCCGGTCAAAAACCAGGCAAGATAGACAGCCAAACACAGAATTAAAACGCCAACAGCTTGAAATCCTCTTGCGACGACAGTCCGCCATAATGGCCGGCAGCGTTTTTTCGCCCGCCGCAGTAAAACGCCAAGCAGTTTCGCATCGCCGAATTGTTCGATTAGCTCGCCGGCCTTTTGTCCTTTCTCTTCATTGGTTGTGCATTCTCTCAGAGCATCCTCAAAATGCGCTATCAGCTCCGCCGTTACATCCCGCCGAACCTTTCTACGGTACCGCATTTGTTTGATGATTGCCTTGATGAGGTTGCCGGCATTTTCGGGAATCGAGGTCAGGTATTTGGCGAGCTTCTTTTCTCTTAGCTTTCTGATGTATGGGCACACATGGATAACGGCGAGAGCGCCGCCGATGAGAGCTCCCAGCGCAATCCCTATCAGCACGTGGAGGTTATTGATGGTTACGTCGAGTGTGGCAAGCACGATGACCGAAACGAAAAGCCCCAGTATCCCCCCGATAATGATGCAGCCCAAAACTCCAAGATATGCAATTAGCCGGTACATAATCAATCCAAATTAGTATGAATCATTCTTTAATTTGCCCATCGATTAGGCCGGGCTAAGCGCTCCGCCAAAGACAAGGTTCAGTCCCGTTGTCAGTTCCCTGAGCTCTTCCTTTTGCCTTGCTAACTGGGCCTTGCCTTTACTGGTGATGGAATAGTAGCGTCTCTTTCGGCCGGATTCCGCCTCTTCCCATTTACCCTTGACGAGTCTCTTTGCCTCTAAGTTGTATAGCAGGGGGTACAACGTGCCCTTGCCGAGGGTTAGAATCTCGTCGCTTCGTTGCTCGATGGCCTGGCTCAATTCGTAGCCATACATCTGCCCACGCGATAGAATCTCCAGAACCACCACCGGCGCTATCCCTTTTAATAGCTGACTTTCAAATTTCATAGAAAATCTCCTTTTTTACACCTTGTTTTATATCTTGTGTCTTTCGTCTTGGGTCTTACTTCGTGTATTATGTAATGCAAACTATGCAATGTCAACCAAAAAATAAAAAAATTTTCAGGTTCGCTTGGCCAGAGCTGTTTGGCTTTATTTGTTTGCAAATAGCGCTTTTTATTATAAAATAGCAGCTTGTTTAGCAGGCAGAGGTGTTTTGTCGGCCTAAACAGGCAAGTCGTTTGTCTTCGGACGAGTCACGAGACCCGAGGCACGAGCGACGTTTATGGAGCAGTGGCCGAGTGGTTTAAGGCGACGGTCTTGAAAACCGTTGTACCGAAAGGTACCGGGGGTTCGAATCCCTCCTGCTCCGTTGGGCAAGCCACCTTGATGGCAGGGATTTAGTAATCTAATAACAGAGGACTTAGTAGGCTGATACATCGTGTAAATGGAAATCTCGGATAAAAAGTCTTCAAGGGACTTAAATTTTTAAGACAGACTTGATATTATATTAGAAATAAGGCTTAGTGGCGTAGCCAAGCATTTACAAATGGGAAATCCCAGTTTATTCAGGTTCTCGCTATGCTTGACATATCCAAAAAGAGATACAGGTTGAGAATTGTAATTCCTGCGTATCCGACGTTTAATATTTATTCCCGTATTGCTAAGAGGACTACAGCTTTAGGGCCGGTATGTGTGGCCAGCGTCGTGAATAAAATGGAAAGATGGGATGTTGAGGTTATCGATGAAAACAACCTTCGTAGATATGGCCCTATAAGCGATTCAGGTGGGGCCGACCATGAATTTTTACAGCGACACAGACCTGCGGATGTTGTTGGGTTTTATGGCGGCTTGACAAGCACGATACCCAGACTCTACAGAATAGCCCGCTTCTATAAAAATAAGGGTGTTGTAACTATCGCCGGCGGGCAGCATTTTGTTGAAGACAATATAGCCGAGGCATTGTCTTCCGACATTGACTATGTGGTTATTGGTGAAGGAGAAGAAACCATAAAAGAGTTTCTATCGGCGATGGAAGGCAAACAAGATGTAGGCAAGATAAAAGGTATTGCTTACTTAAACAACGGCGAGATTATTTGTACTCCAAAAAGGGAGCTTCTAATGGATTTCGGCAAGTTTCCTTTACCGGATTTTTCCCTCGTGCGTTACGCCAAGATTAAACTTTATCCTGTTGGAAGGGTAAGGGGCTGCGGCATGGATTGCGAGTTCTGCACTGTTAAAGGCAAACCAAGATATGCTTCTCCCGAACGATTGCTCGAGTGTATGAGTATTCTTCTGGAGACAAAGGACGCCAGAAGCTTTTTTATCGTTGACGACCTCTTCGGGCAACGAAGAGATGAGACAATAAGATTCTGTAATATGCTTAGGGATTATCAGAAAAATAAAGGCACAAGGGTGGATATAACCGTTCAGATAAGGTTGGATAAAGCTAAAGACCCAGAGCTACTTTCTGCTATGCGTCAGGCAGGTATTAACACAGTAGCCATTGGTTTCGAGTCACCCGTTAAAGAAGAATTAAAAGCTATGAACAAACATCTAAGGCCTGAAGATATGTTATCTTTTGCAAAGACATTCCATAAATTCGGTTTTTTGGTCCACGGCATGTTTATCTTTGGCTACCCCCTAAAAGAAGGCCTGAATTTCAAAATGCCGGTAAAGGAACGCATAAAGCGTATTAAGAATTTTATCAGGAAAGCCAAGCTTGACACTATACAAGTCTTGCTGCCGGTTCCTCTGCCTGGAACGGAATTGAGACGCAGGCTTGAAAAACAAAACAGGATTTACCCGACTCAAGATGTAGGGTGGGAATATTATGATGGCAACTTTCCTCTCTTCGAGCCCGATGAGTCTATGAGCGCTGAACAGATGCAGGCTTCTGTTAGGAAAATTATGGGCAAGTTTTATCAGTTTAAATACATGTTCATGATAGGCTTAAATATATTTTCTTTTTCCTCTTTAGTTTTCTTTTTCCATAATATCAGATTAGGATGGAAAATATGGTATCGGTCTTGGCGCAACTCCCTGCTTCGTTTTGGCGGATGGATTACTATGAGGAAGTGGACCTCAGAGTTTAAAAAAGATGCATTTTCAGCAAAACTACAAAAGGCAAAAGAGCATCTGAAAAACAATCTAAGGTGAATATGAACTAATCATAACGATATCATCCTTGTTTTACCTTTCTTTTAGCCAGCAGAGACAGGACACTGAGAAAAGAGGGATTAAGGTTGATTATTCAGGCTTGGCAGAAATGCTTTTTCCTGGCAATTACAACCAGCAACATGCGGCAGTGTGTATATTGTTTGATTGGGCTATCTCCATAGCTCCAGTTGCAACTGACATAACACATTGCAGATGCAAACCTTACGAGAGCCAATGGTCTTTTTTGGCAATCCTGTATAAGTGCTTGCAATAAAAGATGTTATTGCAAGCTACTGGTTTTAAGGGGATACCCCATTTGTTTGAATTGAAGTGTACCTATCTTATCATGCCAAACATGGCTATTCTTGAGGCTAAATACAGTATCTCACGCCAAAAAGAAGGTTACAAACTATTAGCCTGCCTTCGATAGTTTTGCGGGGTTTCGAAAGGATTGTAACCCAGAAACTCGATTATCCTTGGTAAATAGCAAATATCAGGTATAGAACGGCTGTGCTCCCAGTTTTGGATGGTTTCTATGCGGACATTGAGTTGTTGGGCCAGCTCCATTTGGCTTATTTTCAATTGTAGCCGTTTCTGCTTTATACAGATCCCTATGGTTTTCAATTGCAATCCATAGGATGACTTACTATATCTATCTTTTAGAGGTTTTTCAGCTTTTAGCGTGATTTGACGAAAAGGGTATGGAACCCCCCTGAGATAATTATTCGAATATCTTATTCCATTTTCTTCTGGGTCTATTTTCCCAGCCTCGAATGTGATAAACATAGCTGACTATCAAAGGCAAAACGCTGGTAGCTTCCGCATACACCATCCGCTCATAGCCGCTATCCACCTTGCCCCACGAACAGGCTTCTTTGAGGGTAGAGCTTGAGCAGGCGCCGTCTCTGACATCAGCAACCGTAATCTGAACAGCATATTTATGCATTTCTGCAGGTTTGCCTAAAACCTCCGCACAAATTACCGTATCTTGAGCAAAATTTTTCGGCACTCCTCCGCCGATTATAAACAGCCCCGAAACGGCGGACTTTATCTTGATTTCAGTCAGCTCCCTGAAGTCCTTCACAGAATCGATGGAAACGTGATTTCCTTTATTTTCAACCTGATGCTTGACCAGCCCGAAGCCGGCGCTCGAATCCGAAAAGGCAGGGCAAAATATCGGCACATCCTTTTCGTAAGCGAGCTGCACCAAAGAGTCGGGCTTCTTTGCATTTTTGATGAGGTATTTGCCCATCTGCCGGATAAATTCCCGTGAGGAATAGGGCCTGCGGGTAAGTGAATCTGCTATTTCTTTGATAGTATTATCACAAATCTGCAATTGCTCCTCGTCGATGAAGGTGTCGTAAATCCTGTCTATGTACAGCTTTCTCAACTCCTTGTCATCCACAAACGCCCTGCCTTTATAATGCTTAAAGCCCAGCGCCTCGAAGAAATCCATATCGACTATCACGGCCCCCGTGGCAACTACGACATCCACTATGTTGTATTTGACCATATCCGCATAAATCTGCATACAGCCCGCAGCGCTGGTGCTGCCGGCAATACATAGAATAATTGTGCATTCTTTGTCGTTTATCATCCTGTTTAAAAGTCTTGCCGCCTCGGCCGTATCTCTCGCGCTGAAAGACATCTCTTCCATAGCTTCGATTATCTTGGTAGAGTCAAAGGCCTTTATATCGATATGCTTCACAGGGTCTTTCAGAAAATCTTTCTTCTGCATTTCAACCTCCGAACTTGTAACTCAATAGCTTGTAGATAAGCTTGGCCGCAAGGAAATCCGGTGCCTTATTTTTGTCGTCGGGACACAGCTCAACAACGTCGAATCCGACGACGTTTCTTTTCTCAAAAACACGCCTGCATAAGGCCAAAATATCATACCACGGCAACCCTCCCGGTTCCGGGGTGCCGGTGGAAGGCATTATTGAAGGGTCGAAAACATCGAGGTCGATGGTTATATAGACCTTCTTGGGCAATCGTGAAACAACCTTTTCAATCCAGCCGCTTTTGTTGTGGATATCCTTCGCAAAAAAGATGTTCTCCTCGTCTGCAAATTGCTTTTCGGAAGAGTCCATACTTCTAATACCCACCTGCACAATGGGACACAGCTCTTTAACCCTGGCCATAACACAGGCATGATTATACTTTGAGCCGTTGTACTCGTCTCTCAAATCCGAATGGGCGTCGAGCTGCAGAACGCCGAGGCCCTTATAGCTTTCAGCGTGCGCTTTGATAGAGCCGATACTAACGGAGTGTTCCCCGCCTATGACAACAACGAATTTGCCTATTTCGAGATGGTACTGGGCTGTTTCGAAAACCGCCTCGATAATTTCCGTAACTGTTGTATCCGCCTCTATCGTATTTTCTGTAAATATGCCTTTCTTGTAAACCTCCGAATCGGTCTCTATGTCGTATAGCTCCATATTGGCCGAGGCCTCGATTATCGCCGCCGGCCCTTTACCGGCTCCCTTTAGCCACGTGCTTGTCCCGTCGTAGGCAACGGGAATGATAATGACCTTGGACCCTTCCGGCTCGCAGTATTCTTCGGGTAAATAGCCGAAGCTGATTGTCTCTTCCATAACGTTTTGCCCCGACCCCGCCTATTCAATCGAACAGAAACATTGCCAGCGCTACTGTGGTTGTCCAGAGGTCCTTCTGTCCGCGGGCGGTCTGAGTAGCGTTGGATGTTCTGATTATCAATCCGCTGGCTTTATACACCTGTTCTTTTTCTGACCATGCTTTGTTTGGGTCAACCTCCAGCCCCAGAGTCGTCCCGAGCATCGCCGCCGCTAAATCCTCGGCCATATCCGCTGCTTCTCGCTGATTCATACCGTGGCCATGCACCTCGCTAAGGTACCCCCATTTATTGCTGTCTTTAGGAATAGCAATTCCTACTGACGAGGCGACTAATCTGCCGTGTTCATTTGTATCGGCCTTGGCCATTACACAATAGCATATTTCGCCCGGAATCAGCTTTCTCAACCCTGCCTCACAGCTTATAACTTTGCACCTTGACGGCAGGATGGACGACACCTGAACCAGATTCTGCTGGGCAACCCCTGCTTTCCTGAGCGACTCTTCGAAAGATTTCAATTGGTACTTATGCTGACCTACACCCTTGGTCAGAAACACTTTGGTAGGAACAAGATTATTCATTACGCTCTCCTGTAAACACATAGTATCCTCAATTCTCGTAACATCTATTGGTCTCCAGGACCCTTCACAAAACCGGACCACCGGCTTATGATTTTGCACAGCCGAATAAGCGTAGTATTTTTTCGTGAAAAGTCAAATTTTTTTGCGGCAGGCGATTTTTTTTCTTGACCGATTGGTCAGGATTGACTAAACAGTCAAATTTATGAATACCCAAACGAAGAAACCCGGAAAAGATAGACTGCAAAAAAGAGCTAAAAGCACCCGAAGGAAACTGAAAAAGGCGGCCTTGGATGTCTTCAGCGAAAAAACTGTTGATGCCGCCACCGTCGAAGATATCACCGAAAAAGCCGACCTCGGAAAAGGAACCCTCTACCAGTATTTTGAGGATAAGCAGGAAATTGTTGTTACACTGGTGGAAGAAGCGATAGGGCATTTAATTGAGCGTATCCGCTCATACGATACCGCCCCTGACACCCTGGAGCAGATGCTGGAACGCCTGTTGAATGCTCATTACAGTTTCATGGCAGATTCCAGGGAAGAGTTTATTTTGCTTTCCCAAGGTAAACTTCTGCTAAAACTTCAGTCAGATACCTTGGATGAGCTGGAAGAACCTTACTTGCGATACCTCCAGGAGATTGAAGGCCAGGTTTCAGCTTATCTCTCGCCGCGGATAGGCCCCTTGAAAGTCCGTCGTCTGGCCTGTGCCGTGGCAGGATTCGTATTTGGGTTCTTCTCATTTGCTATGATTGGTATGACGGAGGCTGAAATCGATACAAGCATCAAACCGCTTAGAAGGGCCTTTGTAAAAAGCTTATGTGCGTTCCTCGGACGATAATATGAGAACAGATAACTATGAGATAGACAATGCCTTAGGACCGATTGACGGCGAGCAGGATGGGGAACCGCAAAAGCTCTATCGGAGAGCGTTATGACTATGAACAGAATTGACGAGGGCTTTATTCTTCCAAGCGCCGCATTAACTATCAGACGCAGCCAGATAAAATTTTACGGATTTACCGATAGGCAGCCGCAGGTGGGCGATGTCGCCTACGGAGCAATTCATCGCATAGGGAAACACTCGTCCCTGGAAAACGCTTATGGCCGAATACATATGATAAATGACGGCACAAAAGCGGTCTTTGTATTTGGCACCAGATACGCTCCGGACTTCTATGAAGGCATTGTACCTGATGAAATTGCAGAGGAAATCGACCTCCTCGCACGCTCCGGAATCGTCGGCGTCGTCAAGACCAAAAACTCGATGATAATAGACGCTACGAAGGTAAAAATGCTCGGTTACGTCTGCGACAAATCAGGCAATGTATTAAATACACGCAATTTTTCGCTTATAAAAGCCCGCAGAACCGTAAAAAAGCTCCCGCGCGCAAAGATGGTCCTTATCTGTGGCACATCAATGAACTCGGGAAAAAGTATGGCCGCCGCCGCATGCTGTCGGGCCGTGAAAGCAAAAGGACTTAAAGTAAGGGCCTCCAAAATAACCGGCACCGCAGGACTTAAGGACATCCTCCTTATGAACGACGCCGGAGCAAACCCCTACGCCGACTTCACTTACCTCGGATATCCATCGACATATCTTATCGAGAAGGATGAGCTTTTGAGCATCTTTAATCAGCTTGACTTGAAATACGCCAATAACCCTAAGAATTTCTGGGTCGTGGAGCTGGCCGATGGGCTTATCCAGCGGGAAACCGCTATAATGCTGAATTCGCCCGAACTGCGAGAAAGGATTCACAAGCTGATTTTCTGTGCCAACGATGCCTTCGGTGCAATCGGCGGCTTGAATGTCTTGCACAGTTTCGGCCTGCGGCCCGATGCGCTGTCGGGCATTTGCTCCAGTTCGCCGCTGCATATAAGAGAGCTTGCCGCCTTTACCGACGTTCCTGTGTTTAATAGTGCCGAAACAGATATAAATAAATTGTCCGAGATTTTACTGCGCCCCGGTAAACATAAAGTTGTGGTATAGAAAAATCATCAAAAAGCTGTTGTTTGTGCGGTATCTGTTATCCGCAGGCCACAGTCCTATGGACTCCTGCCGACAGGCATCCTGTGGATTACGGAAAACGCCTTCTGGCGGATGCCTTAAGGCAAAATATAATTCTTAATCACAAGGAGGTTTAGAAAATGGCAAAAGCAAAAGCAAAGCCAAAAGCGAAGAAAGCATCGCAGCGTAGAGCACCCAAAAAGAAAAAGTAAACAGCCCTGAATTACGCACTGCCGTAAAGCCATCATTGCTTCTGCATTGATGGCTTTCTTATTTATCTTCGGCGGCTAATTGCCTCCTCTTCTGAAAAATAGACGGCCTTTCCCTTTCGAATGTCAGCCCTCTGCCGGTTACTATTTCTTTCTGCTCCTTGATAAACTCGATATGCTGCAGTAACGCCCACGCCGTGTTTTGCCACCTCATCTGATAACCTCTCTGCTGCGCCTGTTTCTCCATCTTGAGCCGTTTGCTCTTGTTGAAAACCAGATAATCAAGGGCCTCCGCTATCTGTTCGACTGACGGCTCACCGGCGTCAACGAGAATACCCCTGCTGTGCCGGCCAAGGATAAGACCGCTCGGACAACGTCTGTTCGAGTGAATCAGCTCGACCGCATATCTGAATTTAGCTGCTATCGCAACTCTGCCTGACCCTAATGTATCCGCCAATATGCCGCTTGATGTCTGCTGCATATTCAGGTACGGCAAAACCATAACATTTGTCGCACCATACAGCCTCAACAAGGTCTTTTCATCCAGAAACGTATCAAGAAAGACAACATCATACCTCTCAAAATCCACGCCTTTGAGCCCTTTAACTTTACACCATCTCATGTTAGATTCTTCCAGCGCCTTGGATAAGGCGGCCTGATAGTTCTCGTATTCCCTGCCGCCGTCCGCTTTTACAAACTCGGGATGGCATTGGCCCGCAATCAGATACAAAATACTCTTCCTCTGACTGTCCGTGCAGGATTCCTGTAGAAACCTGCCGTAAGCCCGAATGCCGTATCGTATCCCCTTGTCCGTTGACAAAAGCCCCAGCGTTGTAATAAGAAACCGGTCCTTGAGCCCGTATTCTCCCTTTATACCCAACCTGTCATACTGAGAAGGATGCTGCATCCGGATGCCGTGGTCTATATGTTTTAACTTGGCGTGGTCGATTTCATACAGCTTCGACCCGAGTAGATGAATGGCGCTTTCTGTTGTGACAATAAGCCCGTCGCTATGGTTGGCGAGCTCTTGCAGAACTTTTTTCTGATAAGCGTCCGGCTCGTCAAGAACCGTGTGAAGATACACTAAGGTCATCAGCCCCTGTGCGGTAAACGCTCCCGCCATATCCACGAAGTTGCTGCTCTGACCGTCCCGCCCGTTGCCGTCCGGGTCGAGGCCGTATTCGTGCTGGAGGATGACAGCCGTTGGATTGGTACCTTCGTTTGCTCTGGCAATAGTGTCTTTTACGGCATAACGCCACGATTCGGGATTATACTGGTCGATTACGAGGTCAACGGGAATGTCATAAGGCAGGCCCTCGTTATCAATAGCCGTAACCCTTATATGGCCGACCTCGCCCGTAAAATGCTCCAGAGCGTTCGCCAAATCACGCGAAAACGTCCCTATCCCGCACTTGCGAGGCGGATATGTGCTCACAATTCGAATATTATACGGCATAGCAACCCAATCGCTCGGTTAATTTGCCTGCGTAATAACGCTATGTATCAACGAAGATAGCTTATAATTCTTTGTAACAGAGAGCAAGAAAATACCTGAAATACTGCTATCGGTTCACTTGTTTGGCTTATGCCCATCCATAGTCGGCTGCTCTTTAGTTCCGCTGCTATGTTTTTAAGTTGTAATATGTACGAGGATTTACTATATCTGTCCTTTAGACAAAAAAGACAACGAAATGACCCTGGTCCGCTTTCTGAATATGCGGGATGAGCAACTGCTTTTACGATTCAAGAAATACGAACCACGATTCACGAATTTATGAGTCAGGTCGCAAAGGTTGAATTTGCCGATTACGGAGCGAGCGTTGCAAAGGCGCTGGATTTGATTGGCGCAGCAGACAAACTTTCGCAAACCGGTCTTATCATCATAAAGCCCAATCTCACCAACGCCGATGCCCCGCCGGTAACCACCAATGTCGCCGCCGCACAGGCGGTTTACAAATACTGCAAAACCCATTGCAAGGCAGACATCGCCATAGGTGAGGGCTGCGGCAGCGGCACAACCGAAGACGCCTTCCGAGCCAACGGATCCAAGGCTTGTGGCAGTAATTGCCATAGTTGCTATCATGGCGATTATTTTGTATAGAACAAACTTCTTTGGGTTTCAGAGACGGGGACTTGGGGACAGCCGAATAACCGACCGTGATATAGTAGATACCATTAACGGCTCTGAGTATGCCATACAGAAAATGCCAGATGTCCTAGCAACTAATCCCACAACTTGGCAACAGTATCAAGATGCTTTAGCTGATAACAATGTCTACGGGGTTGGCCTTATGGGTGTAGGTATTGTTGGTAGGGGACATACGTTGTCTGAGGGCCAGCAGCTAATAATTGAGTACTTTGAGAGTTGGGATCGGTTAATGAGTGAGCATCCAGATATATTTAATCTTTTCCCTAAGCCGCACGAATTGCACCTTGATCCTGAAGGATTTTTCCAACGCCAAGGCGAAGCAGAAGTTGAGCGAATGAAAACAGTTATTGATGAATTGGAAGCGGAGGCCAGACGAAGACGAATTTCTGGTTCTTGGAATAAATGATGAGTGCATCCATTAAGTTTGAGAGATTTGGCCTATTTTCTATATCACATAATTGCATTATTATTAAATAGTTTGTAAGATTATTATGTCTCATTAGTGATATAAATAGACTTGGCTTTGAACACATGATTCGGAAAAAGGGAATAAAAAAGCGGCAACGTATCTTCTTGTTGGTTGTTTTGTTTTTATTACTCTATCTATTTTCTTATTGCATATTGTCAGCCTTTGGGACCTATGGGCCATCATTCTCAGGCAAAACGAGATTCAATGTTGGCCTATCGATGATAGATATTAATGTATGGTATCCCAAATATGCCCATGGCCATTTGTTCGTCAATATCTCAGGGAAACGAGTTTATCGAGGCAATTGTCTTGGCTATTTCTATGCCCCGCTCATCATTTTAGATCAACATTTTATTCATAAGACAATTCATCTGCCGGAGCTTGACAAAAAGGATGAAGAACAGAAAATTCCTTGAGTAAGATAAATAAGATAGTCTTCTATAACAGTCGCTCTTTGAAAACTTAATAACCACACCGGCTATGCGCAGGTCTTTGTTGAAGATGATGGTACGAACAAAACGAGCTATATCATCGGCGATACTGTCCAGCCCGATTGGTGGAGAAAACAGGGCCATTCGTTGGCTGTCGAAGATTTACAGACCATCATAGCTGCAAAACCCGCTGTTCTCGTGGTTGGCTGCGGCGCATCAGTTCTGATGACCGTGCCCGACCAAACCCGACAGACCCTGCAGCAAAACGACATTCGCTTGGAGGCATTTGACACTTACAAAGCCGTCCAGCGGTTCAACGAATTATCAAAGACGGGCGTAAAAGTTGCCGCCGCCCTGCATCTAACCTGCTGAAACAGCTAAAAACATCTAACAAAATGACCCGAATGTCATTCTGAGCAGAACGCAGTGCAGCGAAGAATCTCTATTACCTTTTAAGAATCAGGGTTAGCACTTTTAGATTTCCAAAGACATCTTACAAACAGCCCTATAGCCAGCGCCTCACCCAGCCCGAATATCGGCCAGTAGAAAAAGAAGCGGAAATCCGGCTGTGCAATATAAAGTCCCGCATAGCAGAATGAACCGACCACAACAATACCGGAAACCGCGAACCCCAGCCAGTCAAGTGGCGTTACTTTAATAGCCCTGCCGCAGCAGTCACGGTACAGTATTATCACGGCAAACGCAAGCAACGTCAGCGACACAAGCACCGGCGCCGACACCGGCGCCGCCCACACCATCGGTATCAAAAACAATATGTCCCAATCCATAAGCGAACCTGGCCAGTCGATGAGAACTTTTAGCCAGATGTAGTAGAAGATGTCCCACACTGCGAAGATGGTTGAAAAATACGCAAATCGCTGCCGAAAGCTTCGGCCAAACAGCCACGCTGCTGCGAAGATTAAAACCATTGATGCAGTTTCCCTGCCGACCTCGGTCAATAAAAGCCGCTTCCAGAGCGCTCCCGTGCCGAACTCAGCCAGTGGAAAGGTAAACCCATCAGGATAAAATATCGCCCGCAGATATACAACCACAGCGGCCTCGATGTACCCGAAGGCGATGCTGAAGACCACAACGATACAGAATCGTTTAAGTGCTGCCCTGAACAACCCTTTAGTATCGAGTGGTTCCTGCTGCATTTCTCCGATACCCCTGTGATTTTTTGAAAAAACTATACCAGAACCGCATTATAGTAGAATAGCCGACGAGCCGCAACCAATCCAGCTTACGGGCAACATAACAGACTATCCCCCGAAAAACCGTCAGAATTTTAAGTGTGGAAAGTGCAAAATAATTGTTGATTTTTACCGTGAGCTGCTGACAATATTACAGAACCAAAAAGAGATTACCTCGTATTGAAAAAGTAGATTTGCAAAGTATTAAAATTTACACAGAAGGAGGTATCAAATGGGGCTAAAAGGCACACAAACCGAAAAGAACCTGCTGACCGCCTTCGCAGGCGAATCTCAGGCGAGGAACCGTTACACGTATTTCGCAAGCCAGGCAAGAAAAGACGGCCTTATGCAGATTTCCGCCATTTTTGAGGAAACCGCCAACCAGGAGAAAGAGCACGCCAAGCGGGAATTTAAATTTCTGGAAGGCGGCGAGGTCGAAATCACCGCAGCATTCCCCGCCGGCATCATCGGCGGCACGCTTGAGAATCTAAAAGCTGCCGCAGCCGGCGAACATTACGAACATACCGAGATGTACCCGGGCTTCGCAGAGACCGCCGACAAAGAAGGGTTTGCCGAAATCGCCACAGTATTTAGAGAAATCGCCGTCGCCGAAAAACACCACGAAGAAAGATACCGTGCCCTGATAAAGAACTTGACCGATGGAACCGTCTTCAAGCGCGAAAAACCCGTAAGATGGGTCTGCAGAAATTGCGGCTATGTCCACGAAGGTACCGAGCCGCCCGACGAGTGCCCATCCTGTGCACACCCGAAAAGCTACTTTGAGCTGGAGGCCGTCAATTACTAAAGAAGCGATTTATTCCGCCGGCTTCACTGCAGCCGAAAAATCAAGGAGATGGTAATGAGACAGCTAAAGCCGGGCATTTACGCTGTAGGAGCAATCGACTGGGACAGAAGGCTATTTGACGAGCTAATACCCCTGCCCGACGGCACAAGCTATAACGCCTATCTGGTAAAGGCCGGCGAAAAAACGACGCTTCTGGACACCGTTGACCCTACAAAAACAACCGTCCTGATAGACAACCTCCTCAAACTGGGAATTGACAAAATTGACTATGTCATCGCCCACCACGCCGAGCAGGACCATTCCGGCAGCATACCGGATGTGTTGATGCTTTACCCTAACGCAAAGGTCGTAACAAATCCGAAATGTAAGGGTATGCTCATCGATTTATTGAACATCGATGAAGATAAATTCATCACTGTCGATGACGGCGAAACGCTTTCTCTCGGCGATAAGACCCTCCAGTTCGTTTATGTTCCCTGGGTACACTGGCCGGAGACACTGGCAACGTATCTGCAGGAGGATAAAATACTTTTCCCCTGTGACTTCTTCGGCTCACACCTTGCCGCAAGCGGGCTGTTCGTCGATGATGAAGCGGTTGTTTACGAGGCGGCCAAGCGATATTACGCCGAGATAATGATGCCGTTCAGAACGCAGATAAAAAAGAACCTCGAAAAAATAGAGCCACTCGATATTGAGATAATCGCCTCAAGTCACGGCCCTATTTACAATAACCCTCGCTTTATCATAGACGCCTATAAGGATTGGACGAGCGACCGGGTCAAAAACGAAGTGGTGCTGCCCTATATCTCAATGCACGCAAGCACGGGAAAAATGGTTGACTATTTTGTGGACGCCCTGATTGAAAGAGCCATTACGGTCAAGCAGTTCGACCTTGCCGCAACCGATATCGGCAAGCTGGCAATGGCGCTTGTCGATGCGGCCACAATCGTCATTGGCTCTCCGACCGTCCTGACGGCTGCACACCCGCAGGTCGCCTATGCAGCGATTCTGGCAAATGCGCTCAGGCCGAAGACAAAATTCGCCTCAATTATCGGCTCCTACGGCTGGGGCGGCAGAATGGTCGAGCAGATTACATCGCTTATTTCGAATCTTAAGGTAGAAATACTTGAGCCGGTGGTCGCAAAGGGGTATCCTAAAGACGGTGATTTTACGGCCCTCGACAAGCTGGCTGACGAAATCCTCACTAAACACAAGCAGCTTAAAATCGCCGATTAAAAAATAATTTCTAAAATTAAATTGAATAAAAAAAATTACAACTACAAAACTGTGAAAGGGGAAAGTTATGGCTGAAAAACTTCAAATCTACAGATGCACTATATGCGGCAATATCGTCGAGGTGCTGCACGGCGGAGCCGGCGAGCTGGTCTGCTGCGGTGAGCCGATGGAAAACCTCGTTGCAAAAACCGCCGACGAAGGAAAAGAAAAACACGTCCCCGTAATCGAAAAAATCGATGGCGGCGTCAAGGTAAAAGTCGGGTCCGTCCCGCATCCTATGGAGGAAAAACACCATATCGAGTGGATTGAGATTATCGCCGACGGCAGGGCGTATCGACAATTCTTAAACCCCGGCGACGCACCAGAGGCGACATTCAACATAGAGGCGGATGCGGTTACCGCACGCGAACATTGCAATATTCACGGATTATGGAAAGGACAATGACAATGGCTATCACCTTTAACGCCTTTGAAATCTTCGAAATCGCTGAGCAGATTGAGAGAAACGGCGTAAAGTTCTATCGCAAGGCCGCACAGGCCCTCTCCGGCAGCGACCTGCATAAAACCCTGTTAGACCTCGCCGATATGGAGGCAGAGCACGAGGAAACCTTCGCAAATATGAGAAAGCAGATTTCCTACAAACAGCGAGAGCTGATAACCTTCGACCCCGAAAACGAAATGGCCCTTTATCTGCAGGCAATGGCTTCCGGTCACGTCTTCGACCTGAAAAAAGACCCTGCCGAACAGCTTACGGGAAAACAAACACCAGCCGAAATACTCAAAATGGCCATCGAGGCCGAAAAGGACTCCATCGTTTTCTATGTTGGCCTGAAAAATTTCGTGCCTGCAGAAACCGGAAAGGAAAAGGTCGAAGACATTATCAGAGAAGAGCAAGGCCATATTGTCCTCTTGGCCCAGAAACTGGCGGATTTGAAATAAATAAATCCTGCTCAGAACTAATTGTCGGCGGCAAAACTGCTTCAGGTAGCACAGATGTTAGACTTGGAATCGCTGTTCAAATTAAGTTACGGTATGCTCATAGTCAGCTCGAAAAAGAACGGCAGATTCAACGGCTGCATCGTAAACACCGTATTTCAACTGACCCCCGAACCGCCGATGGTCGCCGCCAGCATCAACAGGCAGTCCTTAACCCACGAATACATCACCGAAAGCAGGGTCTTCGCCGCCTCTATCCTCTCTCAGCAGACCCCGATACCTTTCATTGGAAGGTTTGGCTTTCGCTCCGGCAGAGACATCGATAAATTTGAAGGCGTCAATTATAAGGTAGGCCGGACCGGTTCACCGATAATTCTGGACAACACCGTCGGCTTCTTCGAGGCCGAGGTTGCCGACAGCATCGACGTCCTGACCCACACCTTATTTATCGCAAAGATAATGGCTTCTCAAACACTCGACAACGATAACCAGCCGATGACCTATGACTACTACCGGAATATAAAGCATGGCAAAACCCCCGAAACCGCTGCAACATACATAAAGGTAACACCAAAATCAAAAACAATAAAAGGACCAAAAAATATGACCAAATACAAATGTCTTGTTTGCGGCTACATTTACGACCCCGCTGTCGGCGACTTTGACGGCGCCATCGACCCCGGAACCGCCTTCAATGACCTGCCCGACAACTGGACCTGTCCGGAATGCGGCGCTGTCAAAGACGAATTCGAGCCGCTCGAAGACTAAACCCATAGAACCAAAAAGCAATGCTGTTACCGCCGCACTTGCTTATTAAGCAAGCATTTACCTGCGCTCGACTGTAAACCCCGTCACCTTAACAGGGCTGTTATATTCCCGGGCAGTCTTAAGGACGTAGTCCTGGAACTGTTGCTCGGTTGAATTCACATAGCCCTCGCTCCAGCCGCTTAACATCATAAACTCGTAGCCGAGCTCCTCGGTCACCGGAATACGCAGAAGATGGTTGCCGCCGTACGCATCTATCGCCTGATAGCGCGGCTTATACTCGTCCCTGACGACCAGGGCAATGGCTTCCCAGGCAACAATGTATTTCTCACCTTCCTTCAGAGTCTTATTGATGTCCCAGAGGTCCATATCCTTGCCGTTGGAGATAATGGTGCCGCCCTGCTGATACGTCTTGTATTCGTCCATGATTTTGCGCATCCCCACGCCGAGCTCAATGTCGTTGTCCTCGGGCAGGAATTTCGTATATTGCACCTTGCAGGTCGAGTAGCTCTTGCCGGCATAAGCGGTGTAGTGCTGCCGCAGCTCATATTCGCCCTTGCCGGTCTGCCAGTTCATCAAGTCGGTTCGAATAATGGAACGCAGCGGACCATTGGCGATTACATGGTGGGCGAAGCGAGTGTCGTAGAGCGGGCCCTTGTCCTTTGTGGGGCTAAAGCGTGGCCGGGAAACGTTCTCAACATTCTCTGGCTCCTCAATCAGACAGACGGCGCTGGCACCGAAGGTATCGCTCACCCACATAATGTCGTTGCCGTAGTCACGCGGATGGCTGTGGCCGGACAGACCCAGCGTGTTTTCGTGGTTGGCCACCAATTTTGGTATGCGCTTGCCGTACATATCGACGCTGTCAAGAAACCACAGCTTCCAGCCCATCGATTTCGACTCCCACCAGGGAACGTAGTGCTTGCCATAACGGCCTATCTCGGCGTGGGTCTGGTGCGGGAACGCCCCGCTGCGGCTCTTTGTATCGTAGGACAGATACAGGTAAATTGTCTTGGACTCGTTGGCCTTTATGTCGGTCATAAAAAACAGCTCATCCCACATACCATCCTGGTCAATGTCGTCGAGCTGAAACGGCAGATAATGGCCGTTGATTTCCTCAGGGGACGAGCGTACCTGAACGCCGGGTTCCGGTTCTTTCTCTTCTCCGGTCGCCCCGTGCAGCAACGGGTCAACCACTACCAGGTTATCGGAGATGAAGTTCACAACTGGCATCGTGCTGCGTTTAACGACGATGGGGCACTGCTGTCGGTCGATGCCCTCTGAATTGACCAGAATCAGCTTGACGCGGACCGTCGGCGCAAATCTGCCATCCGTGTACCAGTCGTCGGATGCGGCGATGACCGGCCGAGGCCACCACAGAGAAACCAAAAAACAAAGCATTGCAAAAAACATTCGATTATGCATACTTTTAGCTCCTTCCATAAAATAATATGAACCAGGTTTTCCTTTAAGTTGACCGACAACCATACCGGCCATTCATTTTCACATATTAGTTTCTCCGAACGACTATTTCAAGAATTTTATCCTAAGAAGTTGGACAAGGAAAATTTCACAAAAAAAGCTTGTATGTGATTGCTATTGTGAAATAATAAAAATAACTTATAACCGCGTTAACTCGTAGTATTACCGATTGAATGAGTCAGAATTATGAGAAGTATTATTTTGTATGCGTTAGTATTATTATCGATGGTTTCATCAGTGTTTGCCGGCCAGACGGGTCCTGTTTCGTATTACCTTTCCTTTGATAATCTCGACTTCCTTGGCGATGATTGGATTTATCAGACACGGCTGAAAACCATTGAAGAGCGCAAATGGCAGCTCGCTAAGGGCCGTTTTGGTAACGGGCTATATCTCGGTGCAGTTCCTCTCGAGTATGAGCGGGACGATATGAGCGGTGTCAATCTGGACCTCGTAACCGCAATTATCGGTCATGTCGGTGAACGCGGGGTGAAGGGAACGGGCTACGACCAGCTATTTATCTGGGGGGCCGGCAAGATTCATCCCGCTTGCGGCGCAGTCGCATTCTGGGTTAAAGGCCCCTCCCAGCCACAAACACCCAACGCCCGGATGGTCCTTTTCGAGCAGACAACCATAACCTGGGGACGCAAGGAACGCAACCTCATACAGGTGGAGCTCTTACCCGATGGCACTATAACCGCCTATGTGGCCGATGCCCGGTACGTCCGGCATGCCATACGCACTGAAAAACTCTGGCGGGAAAATAAGTGGAACCATATTGTATTTATGTGGGACCGCTCATCAGGCCTGTCGCTGTGGGTGAACGCCGGCAAGGCGGCTTCCTCTATGGGCTCGGATGCCTGGTGGGAAAACCAGCGCCCGGGACTATTCCATCTCCCTATGGCCAGGGCCACCTACGATGAGCTTTATACCTTTACCCGCACCCTGACCGACAAGGAAATTGAGAACCTTTTTAACAACAACAAACCGCCGGAAGACTCGCCTAAACATTCCACGCACAGCTCACAAAACCTCGAACGCCTCAAAAACGCCTTTACCACTGATACATCCTCTCTGCCGATAGCAGAACCCTCAACCGGCAGAACTCTAATATTCAAGGAAATAACACCGCAGCGCATCCACGATGAGGGAATTCAGGGCTGGTGGATAGCTGATGGCCGATATGAACTGGCCTGGCCGCACGAATACAGCACCTTCACAATCATCCCGGGTGATGCGGATTTTCACGCCGAGAAAGCTGACATCCTGCCTCCAAAAGCTCAAAAGGTCAACTACATAACCTTCGAGGGCAATCTGGACGGCGTTAAAGTCTTAAAAGGAGACCGTAACGGCAGCTTCCACCCCACCCCCGTCGTTACGGTGCCACAGACCGATGGCCTCTTCTATGGAACAACCGTAAAGGGACTTGGAGATGCAGAGCTTCGGATTCCATTCACCAAAGAATACGGCACACCGCCCGGCTTCCACAGCGACGGTGATGTCCTGAAACTTCCACTTTCAGGCAACCTCCGGCTGCACGAAGTGGGTCTGTTCAACGTATATGATGGCGACATTACAATAAAGCCAGGCGACAAAATATTCTATATCAGTGCCAGACCGGTAGAACTTGATGACAGCCGATACCCTACGGCTCTAAAGGCCCTTTTTGCTGAACGGGACAGAACAGTTGCAGGGATTTATAACTCCCGTGACAGTGCTGCTGCTTCAACGGTTGAAATTGGCCCAATGGACCGGCTGCATCTGATAAGCCGGCCCGCTGTGGCCAAACTCGCCTACGGCACCATCATTGTTGACCTATGGGTTACGTCGCCGACCGAGGGAAACGTCCTCCAGTTCCGCCTCCACGATGCCGCTGTACCTGCACACACCTGGACACACGCCGAAGTGAAACTGAATGGATTCACCGCCACAGCCTCGAGACTGAGAATAGCTCTCAAATTCGACCCCGCCTTCCTTGTGCCCGGAGACCGGCTATGGCTCGAACTGCTCGCCACCGATGGCCTCTCCATCGTCACCGGCCGACCATCGATGGTAATACTTCGTCCTGAGATTGACTGGGTCAAGGCAGAGCAGAAATTCTCTATCAAAACTATGTGGCCTAATATATTGGTTTATAGCCGTAGTTTCGAAAAGATTTTGTGGCAATGGGATAAGCAAATGCCCGATGTGGACGCACCAAACAACTTCGGCGGTATGTTTGATATGGCATATCCCTGGCAGGCGGTACTAAAGGTCAATCCGGGTGACAGAATCGCCAATATCTACAAAGCTTATGCAAGCGGTGATTTTTTCCGCGGCAGATGGCCAATCGATATGAACAATGTGCCCGATAGAAAGTTCGATGCGCCATCGAACGCGCCCGACTGGGCCGTTCACTTCCGGCAGTTCCAGAACTTCAGAGAACGGATAATTACCTGGTGGCGGTATCACCAGCGCTCCGACGGCCAACTGGGAGGCGGATGGAACGATGACACCGTTATGCTCTCAAGGGCATTTGGAGATATGCCGCTTGATTCTAATCCGGATGCCCTTGCTCTTTATAACAATGTATTTGACGGATTCGATAAAACCAATTACTTCAAGGACGGCTACTGTCGCGTTCATCCTATGGACCGCCTCCACACCGGCGACTTCGTCCGCGGACGATATAATTCCCTTATATACAACCTCGGAGACCCTCGCAGCGCCACCTGGGCTATGGAAGAGGCCTGGCACTGGCAAAAACCCGACAAAACCCCCATAAACTACGAAGACGGCAAGGCATTCCTCTATGGAAAAGACGTCCTCGAGTGGTACTGGGGCAGGTACAGAGCGGAACAACCTTACACTCTCACCGACCGGGAAAAAGTTATAGAAAAGCTCCGAAAAGCCGCCGTTGTCAGCGACGATGCCCGGCTATGGCGATTCACCGAGGCCTGGACACATACCGACGACCAGTCCCAGTACTGTGTGAATAACTTCATAAACGGAATGTTGGACATACTCCTCGGCGGCTGGAGCGCCGGTGAACCACGCAAAGACTCCAATGTGAACATAACCCTCGGCGTCGGCTGGCTAAAGAGAGCAGGGTCACAACTGGCACGGCTTGTGGAATACTCCGGCAACACTGCCCTGAAGGTCAGTATGTACTCATTCGACGAGTTCGAACGTAAGGTTGTGGCACGACTTTTCCGGTTAGACCCCGGCCGTTACAAAATCTCACTCAACGCCGACCATGACGGTGACGGTACGTATGAGACTATTGTCAGCCGGGACCAGGTTACCCTCCGCCGCTTCGACACGATAACCCTGCTGGTTCCGCCCAAAGTGCCTGTCTTCCTTGAGCTTACCCAGGTACAGGCCTACCCCCGACCCGGCGACCTGCCCGACCTGGCGACCAGTTCCTATTATGTCAGGAAACACGGAAGCTCTCTGCTTGCAACAGTTTACAATATCGGCTGCGCACCGTCGGGACCATTCACGGTTTCGCTGCTTGACCCCGCCGGCCGTGAAATTGCCACAAAACAGCTCGACTCATTACCGGCAGCTACCGATTTCGTCCCGAAAACCGCTGACGTGATATTTCACAATCTTCCGGATTACCACCAGTATCAGATACACGTCGATAGGGAAGATAGCATCAGGGAAATTTTTGAAGGAAACAATACTGCGATTTATATATCCCGAAATCAATGACCGCCTGCATCGGCTCTAATAGGAAAGTAACTATGCAGAAGATTCGACCATCCGTAACCCGGCACGACATCCTCTGTGCGGAGACAAAACCCGGCCCTAACGCCATCGTCGTCTTCGGCGCCTCCGGCGACCTGACCCGCAGAAAGCTGCTCGCCGCCGTCTTTGAGCTCTTCACTCAGGATTTGCTCGATGAAAGGTTTTATCTGCTGGGCTGCGGCAGAAAAAAACTCTCAGACACCGATTTTCGCAAGCTCGCAAAACAGGCGATACGGGGCAACACCAGCAATGTATCTGCAAAGGATTTGAACGCCTTCACAGCAAAGCTCTATTACATAGACGGCGACTATACTGACGCCGCCTTTTATGAACGCATCAAAGCAAAGCTCACGCAGTTAGACAAAAAGCACAACGTCCGCGACGATCTCATTTTCTACCTCGCCGTCCCTCCGTTTCTGTACACCACAATAGTGGACCATCTTGGCCAAGCGGCCCTGGCCTGTCCTGCAACTGCCGGCGAAAAACGAAACATCAAGCTAATTGTGGAAAAGCCCTTCGGCAGAGACCTGAAAACCGCCGCAGAGCTGAACGATAATATCAGCCGCTGTTTTAGCGAATCGCAAGTCTATCGCATTGACCATTACCTCGGCAAAGACACCGTCCAGAACATCCTCATATTCCGTTTCGCAAATGCGATTTTCGAACCCCTCTGGAACCGCAGCTACATCGACAGCGTCCAGATTACAATCGCCGAGAAGCTTGGTGTCGAGCACCGCCACGGCTATTACGACAAAACCGGCGCGCTTCGGGATATGTTCCAGAACCATATGCTCCAGATGCTCGCCTTAGCGGCAATGGAACCGCCCACATCCTTCGAAGCAGACCACATTCGTGATGAAAAAGTCAAGCTGCTGCGCTCTATTCGGTCGTTTGACCTGAGCCGGCTGGGCGAATTCATCGTTCGAGGCCGGTACGGCCCGGGCTCGATAGACGGAAAGGAACTGCCCGGCTACCGTCAGGAACCCGGCATAGACCCAAACTCCAGGACCGAAACCTTCGTCGCCGCAAAGCTCTTCATTGACAACTGGCGATGGAAGGACGTCCCTTTCTACCTTCGAACCGGCAAGCGACTCTCCGACAAGGATACCGAAATCGCAATCACTTTCAAAAAAGTCCCCCATTCTATGTTCGCATCAGCCGACCTCGCCGATACGCCGCCCAATGTCCTTGTCTTGCAGATACAGCCCGATGAAGGTATCTCGCTGAGTTTCCAGGCCAAACGCCCCGGCTCAAAAATCTGCATTACCACCCTGAGTATGAGTTTTGACTACAAAAGCATCTTCCTCGTCGATATGCCGGAAGCATACCAGAGATTGCTGCTGGACTGTATGCTCGGCGACCAGACACTGTTCAACAGATATGACAGCGTAGAAGTGGCCTGGCGACTGTTGACGCCCGTCCTTCAAAGCTGGGAAAATGACGACTCTATTCCTTACCGGTATCCCGCCGGCTCGCAGAGCTTCACCGAAGCCGACGCTCTAATCAACGCTGACGGCCGCTCCTGGCGAAAACTTGCCGCACCTTGACCTGCATTGAAAAACCTACTCCCCGAGATGCCGAACGACACCGTATTTCCGAAGCACAACCAAATCCGCCTTCCTGCCCCGCTGGCCCTCTTCCGTCTTGTAGTCAACATCCATAACTTCAACAAACTCCGCCGTATATTCCTTCAGCACACCGCAGTATTCGAACATCTTCTCACCCTTCATCAGCTCAAGCACGACCTTGTGGCCGATATATCTCTCTAACAATGGCTCGAAAGACGTCCCCACAGAACCAACCAGCTCCTGCTTCATCTGCGAGACATACTTATCTTGAGAGGTCAGCACCGCACCACCCGCACCGCCCCCCTTGGCCTGGCTGATTAGCATATTCATAACCTCCATCACCGAATCTCGCACCGTCTTGAAGACATTTACTGTTCTTCTTTTAAGTCTCCGCAGCAGTGTCGGATGATACGTCCTTTCTAATTCCCGCTCCCTTTCCTTCTTATTGCGCTCGCTTAATTGGTTATGGTAGCGAATCAAGACCGCAATCTTGGGATACTCGTATTTATACAGAATATAGCTTGTCTCCTCCTGGCCTTGTTTTCCTGTCTGTTTGTTCGGATAAACAAATTCCAGACCTGTATTTTCCACGTTCAATTCACCGCTGATTTCCTCGCCGCTCGTCCCTTCCAGCGTCACCATATTATCCGAGAAGTCCTTCAGACATTTATCTCTGCTCCTTTTCCTGACGAAAGCAGCCACAAACCCAGCCAGAACAATAAAAATTACAGTTACGGCAAACGTATCCGGCACAATACACCTCTCTTAAAACGATAGCACAATTGTAAATCATCAATCGAAAATTGTAAATCAGAAAATCCCCCTCTTTACTTCGACATTCCGCCGTCAGGCGTCCCCAAGCGGAGATATTCGACATTCCCCCAGTCATTTCGAGCGAGCGCAGCGAATCGAGAAATCTATTTTAACCTGTCATTCTGCTTGCCCCGTCCTAAATGGCCTTTATTTAGTGCGGGGAACGAAGTGAAGAATCTCAAAAACACAATCGTAAACCTGTCCTGAGCAACGTCGAATGGATCACAAATCGTAAATCGTAAATTGAACTCCACCCCATCCTATTCTTGCACACCCAACCAGCTTTGCCGGCAGCCATTAGCAAAAATAGCTTAAGCTGCCAATTGTAGATTAAGCCATATTCGCCAATTCTCTCACGCTTAGAGGCAAAGTTCCTCTTACTTGTCCGTCAATTGCCACGTCAATTCTATATTGTCCGTAATTTTCAAATTTCAATCTTTGAATATTTAGAACAAGATTAGCTACAGATGAGCCAATGTCAGCCCCGACTTTTACAGATATATTCCCCTCTAATCTCGGAATTATCGCCTTGCCGTCCTGGTCAATCACATCGACCCTTACATTATGGCCGCCCTCTTCAATCTTCTCAAACCGTATCCTTATTGCAACGGTACAGGCCGGATGCACAACCGGCATTTTCTTGGCAAATATATTGTCAAACGCCCCTAAAACATTCAGCTTCCCGCCGCTTTCCGTCGCACAATCACACAATAAAAACGCTTCAATATTCATTTTCTTTTCTCCGTTCAGTAATCTCTACTTCATCACCTGCAATTTATTCTTTTCGCTCATCCTTTGGCCTAACTAAATCTTCCAAAAAGCAAGCCAGAGATACCTTTTCGGCTTCTGATTTTTCCTGTTATAGGGTCATATTGCAAGTGTCGCTTACACTCTGGACATCTGAAGTAAAGAAATCCTTTCCTATCTTTTCCGAGTAACTCGAAATCTATCTGTCCATAAGTTACTGTTCCTTCGTACCCACACAAACGAGCCAAATCTATCACCCAATGTCTCTCTCGGACTTTAGGAGTAGAATCACCCCTATGTTCTGTCTGACTTTCGGCTATGAGGTCGTGTAATTCATTATCTGGGCGTCTTCCCGCCAAACTTTTCAGAAACTCGCATTCTTTCTTTATTTTCTCGTTCTTTTCCACAGTCACAGCTATTGTCCTCTCGGATTGGTTCTATCCTCTTTCAAAAGCATCGCTCTCACTCCACCATTTTAACGATTGCCGATTTACTTATTGTTTTTGCTCGTCTTTCTCACCATAAGGCGTTGTCTGTGTTCAAATTCTTTCAGAACAGCTTTACGTAAATCCTTGGGCTCATCAATGCCATTTATGGAAGTGGGAGTAGTAAAATTACACTTTGAACAAAAATATGATACAGGGACTCCTGTTATTTTTAGAGACGAATCACCATCCTTAGTCAGTTCATCGTAACCTTCAATCTTAATATCACTCATTTCAATATCCAGTTCATATTGGCACTCAGGGCATATAGGCTTCAGGTCTCTAATAGCCGTCCTACCTTTCCATTCCCACGAAACACCATCGAAATCTTTGTTAATTTCATCCATAGTTTTCCTTACTGTGTTTTCTTACCTTCACAGCATCATTCTAACAATTGCCATGTGCCGTCCCGATTTACTTATTGTTTTTGCTCGCCTTTCGTTCTTTCTGCCCTTAACATTTGGGAAGTTGTAAGGGCAATTGCGCGGAATGTTCTCTCAATATTGGAAATCACAATTGGCATATTGGCTGCATTAAATTCATTAGAATAGACCAAGTTAAAAATTGATAACACACGTAGCCCTACGTTTGCATTAAGCGCTAAACAACCCCGCATAAAAGTTTCGTCACGATTCAAGAGGCTTAGCCTTGTCACCTGCCTACCGCCCTTTTGTAGGAGTTGCCAATTTATTGCGACCGACCATTCAGTTGGGTGGGCGCCATAATCAATACACATCTGATAGAGTTTGTCCGTCTGATTCGCAAGTCTGGGATGGTTGGCCTTCAGCTTGCCAATTATTTTAGTATATTGAAAATGCTTTCTGCATTGCCTTCTATCTTGGTCGGTCTTCTGTCGATTTGTCCAAATGTGAATAAGACTGGGGTCATCGTGCATATAGAAAGCATACAAAGCATTCTCAAGGCAGGTTCGCGATTGTGCCCAACTATCTGTCAGCTGTCCGCTACTCGCAAGTCTAATGCTCGCAAAAAAGCTGCCATAAGTGCGGGCAAATAAAGATACAATCATCAGTTCATCTTCATTGGAGTAAGCAAGTTTTTGAATTGCTTTTTCAAAAGCATCCAACAAGTCTCTCAAGAGTCCCGAGTAACCTTTAAGCTTCAGTAGAGATATTAGATTGTTGTTATTTGCATTTGTAAGCAAGGTAAACAATGTGGTTTTGGGCCAATTGGTCGATTTAAGTTTGGCTTGCAATTCCTCGTAAGACGGAACATATTCCTGCGAGGCTTGAGGTACATTCGTCCGCTTGCTTTTTGCTTTGCGCTTCTTGGCCTTTTTCACTGTTTCAATTCTCTACATTCAGGATAGTCTGCTTTCGCCCCACCATTTTAACGATTGCCCGCCGATTTACTTATTGTTTTTGATAATCATAAGCAATAAATCAAACAGCCATTTAACCAAACATCCTGCAAGAAATATAATTATGGCCCACAGCCATCGGTGCTCTATGGCAGCACACCACAAACCGACTCGGTCAAAAAAATTATTGTATTTTCGCCCAAGGTCTTTTGCTTCAATGCTCAGTCTCACGTCGCGTTTGCCGTAATTACCTCCCCCCAACAACCTTGTAACCCCAATAAGCTCCCGTTCGGTCAAACGTACATTCGCATCGTCAATCTTCCTGACTACTTTTGTGCTTGAAATATAACGGCACTCTCGAATAAACTCATCCAAATCTACTTCGAAAACGTCTGAGATAACAAGGTGGGTCGCGGGTAGTTTTTGAAATTTCTTATAATAATAAACGAGTAGGTCACGTTCGAGTTTGGGCAGCCACATTTTATCCCCTTTCAAAAATGGTAACTTCATCGCACCATTTTACCCACAAAATCCGACAATGAAAAGCTAAAAGCCCCGACCCCACCTGAGAATTCCACCCAACTCAAAACTAAAAACCATGTCCTGCCTGTCCCATAGGGGAGCGTAGTCGAAGGATACGACATACTACATACGACATACGAGATACGATTCACGAGATACGATTCACGAGATACGATTCACGAGATACGATTCACGAGATACGAGATGCGAGATACCAGAGGAGTTTACACTGAACTTGTCGAAGTGAGATACGAAACTAATTGCCTGTCTTAATTCAACCGATACTTTCGGCCAATAAAACTAACACCACACACTCTCGAAATCAAAGATCCGCCCGTGGCGAACCCAACCCCACAATCTCACTCTTTTTCCCTTTTGCCTTTTAACTTTTCCCTTTCCCCCTCAAGCCCCTCGTAGCGAAGCGAAGACCCCAGAATGTCTTTATCTGGGGGCCCAGTTGTCATTCCGAGCGAAGCCGAGGAATCTATTTGACAATTCGTCATTGCGAGGCCGTAAGGCCGAAGCAATCTCAAATCCCTTTTCCCTTTTGCCTTTTCCCCGTGTCCCCGAGAACCCGCCTGCCCCAGAATGTCTTAGGCAGGGGTCTTTATCTGGGGCTATCTTGGCTTCGCAGCAGGGGATCCAGTTTCCAAATAATCATTCATCAATAATCAATCACAAAAGCCGTAGGCGAAGGCACAACTGTGTAAGTTTTTTTGTTTCAACACAAGGCGTAGCCGAAAATTCAAAGCGATGTGCCGACGGCAAGTTTACTTGCAAGTAAGGCGCAAAGCTTTGGATTCAGGGCAATTGCAGATTGCCGTTGAAACAAAAAACCTCTGTGTTCTCGGTGTGCTCTGTGGCTAAAACAAACCTGTGCCGATTTGTGTTTATTCGTGCCCCGTTAGAAATTGACGTCTTACTTCTAACGGGGCGTGGTTGATTTTTCTCCATGCCTTTTCGTGGCTTAAAAAATCCTGTCATCCTGTCCAAAAGTCTCTGCGGCCTTTGCAACCTCCGCGGTTAAAAATAAAAAAATCTCCTCCTCAAATCCCTCATCCAAAAACCACGATTCTTAAAGCACTCCATAAGTATATATGCATATACTTATATACCTGTACAAAAACCCCTCCTTTTCTTGAGTCAGCTTAAAGCGAAGCTGTGGTGGCTAAGCCACCTGTGGACGAAGGCAATGCTCTGCGGCAAAAGTTTACTTTGAGAGCGGAGCTTGCCGAGAACACAAAGCTGACTAAAATAAACCCGTGTCAATCCGTGTCTTTAAATTTTTTCAATCTATTTGTGTTTTTTGTGCCTTTTTGTGGCTTAAAAAATCCTGTCATCCTGTCCAAAAGTCTCTGCGCTCTCGGCGTTCTCCGCGGTTACTTTTTCTTTGTGTCTTCGTGCCTTAGTGGCTACATTTCTCTGCGATCCCTGCGCACTCCGCGGTTAAAATTCGTCTCTCTTTTTCTCTTTTTTTCTCTATTTTTCTCCAAATTTCTCTTTTTTTCTCTATTTTTTGCATTTTTTCTTATTTTTTCTCCATTTTTCTCCTACCTATCTTGCCCAAACCACCCCCAATTTGGATGTAAAAAAATGGAGATGAAGGGAATTAAACCCTCATTTCCGCCCGTTTTCATATACCCCCTTTTGTGCAAATTGCCTATTTTAACTAAAGTTTTTAAACGCCCCCTTCCGATACTTACATTGCCCATTTTAACATTTGGGCAGCCACTGACGCTTTGTTATGTAATAATAGGCAATATGCACAAAATAGAAGATGCTTATGGAGCCTGAATTATGACAAAAAACAGTGTTCTCAGACGATATTTAGACACCTTACTGGAAGGCGACAGAAAGCGATGCCGCACCGTCATAGAAGAAACCCTCCAGAGCGGCACACCCACCAACTCGGTCTATGTGGATGTCATCTGGCCCATTATGGTACAAATCGAGAATCTATTGCGCACAGACCAAATAACCACCGTTCAGGAGCATTTGGCCACCCGAATTAACCGCACAATAGTGGACCAGCTTCAAAATAAGCTGCCTCACCGACCCGGCAAAAACAAGAAAATAGTCGTCTGCTGTGCACAATCCGACCTGCAGGAGCTCGGCGCCCAAATGATGGCAGATATGTTTGAAAGTGACGGCTGGGAGGTCAAATTCCTCGGCGGCGGGCTGAACAACGACGATATCCTCACCTTCGTAAACGAATACGGCCCCGACATCCTGCTAATCTACGGCACCGGCCCGAAACAGACGCCGGACCTGCGGCAGTTGATAGATACAGTAAAAGACATAAACGCCTGGCCGAATATGCGCATAATGGTTTCGGGCGGCCTGTTCAATCGAGCGGAAGGGCTCTGGCAGGAAATGGGGGCCGATTTGTTCGCCGCTACGGCGCTCGAGGCCATCCAGATAGCTTCGCAGGACGGCCCAATCGAACCGCAGGAAAGAACAATAAACCGCCGAAAGAAAAAACGTCAGAAGGTTATGGCCCGCGGATAGGCCGCCGACGGCAAACTTTGAGCATTCTGTAGCCTCAAACATAGCGGATGGTCCTTCCGCTTGTTTTAAGTTCCCAGACTGTAAGAATTGCATTTACTGAATTTGCCACTTTCTCCCAAAACAATGGTTGTGAATGGCTGAACACCCTGAAAAAGGATTTGACACATTGTGCGAAGAAACATAGATAGAGCTAACTCGCACAGCTTCAGATTACCGCTTATATTGAGTGCCGATGAAGATATCCAAGTTTGGTCAGAAGATTGCAATGGCATCCGGCATCAGCCAACTAATGGACGACCTCGGCGACGCCCTCGCCGAGGCCCGGGACATCCTGATGCTCGGCGGAGGAAACCCCGGCCATATCCCTGTTTACCTTTAGGTTTTAAGCTATGGTTTTCAGTTTTTAGCTTTGAGTTTTCCGTTTCCCTAATATACCAATAATTTCCCCCACACAGCAACAATTAAATCGGGCAGTGGCAATACCATGCGCAGCTTACATTACACACAGTTTGCCATTCTCTTAATCGTCCTTTGCAATTATGGGCTCTCACTTCCTAATTTCTCGCAAATAGCTTTTCGCATAAGTTTGGCGTTGGCGGTTTGGCCGGTGAAGAGCTTGAACTGGACGACGGCCTGGCTGATGAACATTATCAGGCCGTCGATTGTTTTGCAGCCGGCCTCTTTCGCCTGCTTCAGCAGCAAAGTCTCGGCCGGATTATAAACAGTATCAAAGACCGTTATGTCTTTTTTGATGTATTCTTTCGGCAGGGGGGTTTCATCGATATTAGGGTGCATACCGATATTGGTGCAGTTTATAATTAGTTTCGCATCGATGTTCAGCAAATCATCAAGGCCGGCAAAAGAACAATCGAATTCGGCAGCCAGCCCTTCGGCTTTTTTAACGGTGCGATTATAAATTTTAATTTTGGCGCCGACGTCACGCAAGCCCGCCACTATGGCTCTGGCCACACCGCCTGCGCCGATAACCGCAACAGGCAAATCCTTCAAATCCGCCCTGGCAATCTTCAGCGTTAAGGTAATTGCATCCAACGCACCGGCGTAATCGGTATTATAGCCGGCCAATTTGCCGTCTTTGCCGATTAGCAGGGTATTGACCGCACCGATTCTCCTGGCTAACTGCTCAATCTGGCCATTGTTCTCTTTTGCAAAATTTAGTGCATTGACCTTATGCGGGATTGTTATGCTAAAGCCGCGAAACCCCAGCCAGTTCCTTACCAAAATGTCGTGCAGAAACCGGTCGAATTCCTTTTTGCCGCCTTCTACCAGCAACGGCAGATATAATTTATTCACCTGCCTATCGGTAAAGCAGGCATTATGAACGGCAGGACTGGCTGAATGAGCAACAGGGTCGGCAATCACACCATAAAGTTCGGTATCAGGGTTTATATCATCATAGCGGTATAATTCCTTGAACCGCTCAATAGCCAACTGACCCAGTGCGGTCGCGGTTTTGTCGTTTACACTTGCAAAGGTAACGAAGCTGCCAAGTTTCTCTGCGATTATTCTGCTAACCAGACCGGCCTCGCCCATACAGAAGACGACCCTCTCGCCGCTCGTATTATGCAGTAAATCAAACGCCTCAAAACAATCGTTGATATGATTAGCGGTATAGACCAGCTTAGGAATCGCAGCAGGGTATAAAGTTAAAATGTGGCGATAGAGTTTGCCGATATCGGCAAATTTAGTTTTGAAATTATGAGCTGACATTATCAGCCGGGCCTTTGATGTCTCCGACAGCGCCAGCTTTATTCTCTCCTGGTTCTCTGTAGAGAGGAAGCTTTCGTATTCGAAATCGATAAATTCAGCACAGGCCTTCAACGCACCGGCCAAGACATCGACCCGCAATTGGTCCGGGTAGCTAATTGCTCCACCCTCGCTTTTGGCACGGCAGGTTACGATTATCGGCACCGATTTGCCTGCGATGGTTCTGGCTTTGGCAAGCAGGTTTTTAACCAAATCAACGTTGAGGTTTTCGAGGTAGTCGGCTCGCAGCTCCAGCATCTCGGCTCCGCCGGCTAATGCCGCCTTGATTTGCCCGGCTGCTTGCTCCAAATCCGCCGCCGCTATAGGAACAGCTAAATACGTCATTTTCCTGCCCATATCCAGCAATAGATAACAGACAATCCGGCAATATAATAGGTTATTCCCATCAATATTGCAATGACAGGCCGTAAAATCAATGATTGCTCACGGCCATAAACTACGAACAACGAACTATGGACAATGAACTAAATTACCCTTTTTTTTCTTGTGTTTTGCCCCGCTTTGGATAGATTATTACACGAAAATCATTATTGGAGATTTAACGATGATAGGCAAAATGATAAGGTTAGAGAGAATAATCGACCGCAATTCTCGTAAGACGGTCATTATCCCGATGGACCACGGCGTTACGGTCGGCCCCATTGAGGGCCTGACGGATATGCGCGAAACCGTCAGCAAGGTTGTCGCCGGCGGGGCGAACGCCATCCTGATGCACAAGGGCATCGTCCGCGCAGGCCACAGAGGGGCCGGCAGAGACGTCGGGCTGATAATTCACCTGTCGGCAAGCACAACGCTCAGCCCCGACCCGAACGCCAAAGAATTAGTCTGCACGGTCGAAGAGGCGCTCAAATTAGGCGCCGATGCGGTCAGCGTCCATATAAATCTCGGCGCAGAAACCGACAAGGAGATGTTACGGCAGTTAGGCGATGTCAGCAGCCGATGCCTGCTATGGCAGATGCCGCTTGTTGCTATGATGTACACACGCGGGCCGAAAATAAAAAATGAATTCGACGTCGAAAACGTCAAGCACGCCGCCAGAGTTGGAGCTGAACTGGGCGCAGACATTGTTAAAGTGGTTTATACCGGCAGCGTCGATAGTTTCCGTGAGGTTGTCGAGGGCTGCCCCGTGCCGGTGGTTATCGCAGGCGGTGAGAAGATGGACAGCGATGAAGACATATTCAAAATGGTCGAAGGCGCCTTGAAGGCCGGTGCCGCAGGTGTATCGATAGGCCGAAATGCATTCCAGCACGAGGCCCCGGAGAAAATGGTCGCCGCCCTTTGCAAAATGGTCCACAACAACGCTGGCGTCAAAGATGCCATTGCAATATTGCAAGACTAAAAAATTGGTACGCGGTACGAGTAAGGAACAAGTGCAATGAAAAAATTGTGGGTAAATGCGGTTCCTTATAATAAGGATGTGGTAATCTCTGCGCTGGAGAGCGGGGCTGATGCGGTAGTGCTGCCGGGCGGCAAAAGCCAGACCGTGCGCGAATTCGGCAAAATCAAAACCGTCGAGAAAAACGGCGATATTAAGCCCGGCGTCGATGTCGAGTTCATAGACATCGCCGGCAAGGCCGATGAAGACAAGGCCGCCGCCGTACCGACAGATAAAGTCGTCGTTCTTAGAATGCTCGACTGGACGATTATCCCGATTGAAAACCTATTGGCCCGCCGGGGCAAAAATATTATGGTGCAGGTCGAAAACTCCAAACAGGCCAAGCTTATGGTCGAAATCCTCGAAAAGGGTGTTGACGGCGTCGTGCTAAATACTACCGACATAAATGAAATCAAAAAGACCGCTGAAATCATTCACGGCATAAGCGAAAAAATCACCCTCGTCGAGGCCACAATCACCGCCACGAAACAGCTCGGTATGGGCGACCGTGCCTGCCTCGATACCTGCACGCAGATGGTGCTCGGCGAAGGAATGCTGGTCGGTAATACCGCTTCGGGTTTCTTTCTCGTGCATTCGGAGTCCATCGATAATCCTTACGTGGCGTCAAGGCCGTTCCGCGTCAATGCCGGCGCCGTGCACGCCTACACGCTGGTTGCCGGCGGAAAAACGAAGTATCTTGCGGACCTTAAAGCCGGCGACGAAGTGCTGGTGGTAGATTTCAAAGGAAAAACCCAAACCGTTTACTTAGGCAGAAACAAAATCGAGAAAAGGCCTATGCTCCTCATCGAGGCGGAAGCAGAAGGTGAGCCGATAACGCTGGTAATGCAAAATGCCGAGACGATTCGATTAGTCGGCCCGGACGGAAAGGCGATTTCGATTACGAACTTAAAAGTCGGCGATAAGGTGCTCGGCCATATTGAAAAGGCAGGCAGGCACTTCGGCATAAAGGTCGATGAGACGCTAATAGAAAGGTAGAGCTGTGGTCTGGCCGGATGATATCCTCAGTGTAATCTTGGCCGTTGTGCTCGGTACGGCAATCGGTCTGGAAAGAGAGCTCAGAGGCAAGGCGGCGGGACTGCGGACGAATGTCTTAATATGCCTCGGTGCAACGGTCTTTACGATAATCTCCAAAGAAATGGCTGCCGGCACGGGTGATTCACTTACAAGAATAGCCGCCGGCGTCGTTACCGGCGTTGGTTTTCTCGGTGCCGGTGCCATCATTCGGGATAGAGGCGGCGTCCACGGGCTGACTACCGCTGCAACAATCTGGCTGGTTGCGAGTGTCGGAATGGCTTGCGGTGCGGGCTTTTACAAACTGGCGGTTATATCGGCTTTAGTTGCAATCGTCGTTCTGATAGGCCTTGCACAACTGGAAAGACCTCTGGAGCGTTACAGGAAAAAATGCGGACATCCCCAACCCCCCGACGAACAGGACTAATTTTGCAGCCAGTATCATCTGCGAAAAGCACAAACCCTTCGACTCCGCTCAACGTAAAAGGAAAAGGCCGGCAGTTTTTCTCTGCCGGCCTTTATAATTCCTGGCGATGACCTACTCTCGCCCAAAGGACTACCATCGGCACACCTTGTTTATATCCCTGCTTGTCATATAAGGCAAAACTCATCTGCCATATATCAACTCAGTTGAAATCGGTTGTGCGGTAATTAGTGCATTCTCGCTTAACCGGGAGATTTTCGTGTTTGAAGTAACGAATCTGCGAGTTTTTTCTTTCCATTAAATCGGCTACCAAAATGCCGGGCCTCAAGAACAACCCCACATCAGCTGCGATAGCTTCTGTGCCGGATTCATTGTACGTAGTGTCCAGCACATCTATGTTCATAATGTTATAAAACATAGTCAGGAGCAAAAGGAATATCAAGAGCTTGCGGGCCTTAACTATTATGGTCCAGAGCGGAAAGACTATAAACAAAATTGGCAACAGATATGACTTGTCAAGAGGGACCTTTAAAAACAATAATTCCTGCAAAACCAAAAGAACAAATCCAGCCAAAATAATCGTCCGGACATCGGGACGGGGGGAAAAGTTGACAGTCCGCTTGCAGACGGCGAAGACCGTTGTCAGCAACATAAAAATAAACGGTAATAATCCAAATAAATAAATGTTTTTGTAGACGAAGCGGGCTAAGTACTCAAGCTTACTCCATTCACCTATCCCATAAGTCAGGAAGTCTAAACTATAACCAGAAGCAACAAAAGAGGGTATGAAAAGTGCTGCGCTCAAAAATAATGCAAAGGTTCCGGATAGTAGTACTTTCCAGAAAGCCTTATAAGAAGATTTGAAGCTGATATAGGCAAAATATAAATAGATTCCTCCAACAATCGCTGTATTTGAAAGTCGTGAAGAAATTGCAAACGCGAACAGAAAGGCCGCCAAGAAAACCCTCTTCGCCTTCAATAAATATACACCGACAAAAAGGAAAAACAGGCTATAAGTATAGTCCATTGAAGAGCATGAAGCAATTATATAATAAGGATTCAAAGCAATTATGGTTGTTGTTAAGAGTGCTTCAACTCTCGTGAAGTATTTTTGGAGAAACCGAAAGAACCAAAATAAGGTAATAGAACCCAAGGCCGCCGAGATTAGATTTGACAAATAGTGGCCTCCAATTATGGAAGCCGACCCAATGATCAGCTCAGGAATTAAGTTACCCTGGAATCTGGATGGCCGGTATTTTAAATTAATAAAGACATCCTGTCCGGCACGAATCATTCCATATGTGTCACAGTCGTTGCCGTATCCGAAAAAGCCCAGTGAACCATAAAGTAAAAAAATGGAAAGAAAAATTAGCAGAACTTTATGTCGGTGCATCTTAACAAATTTGAGCCCCTTTCCGGCCGTTTGGACAGTTTTCACTGCATCAAAAACTTCGCTTCTTCCGGGATATAATTCTTCATCCTCCACAGATACTCCTTGCCGCCGCCTCGCCA
>CAYONQ010000012.1:0-43222 GCA_964405375.1 uncultured Pirellulales bacterium | reverse complement strand
TAACTACCTTACTCGTATGCTACGTCTATTCCTTTGCTGCTATACTTATGGTTGTTTTGTTTCGTTTATATACTTCTCTGTTTTTTGTATTGGATTTTTCTTTGTTTTTTGGTGTTTACTGAACACTACTTATCTTATTGTATCATAAACGACGAAGTCATCTTCTCCAACTACTCTATACTCGATTTTACATTCTTGACAATCGTGGAACTGCCCGCCTTTTTCATCTTCACCACGTCTATTTAAATGAATAAGTAGTTGATGTTTTTCGTAGCAGTAAGGACAAAATGGAACCTCATCCCCTTCACGATAATATACTTTTCTTTTGAACTTTACTTTTTCCTGCAATTCTTCTTTTTTCTTCAATTTTAAGTTTTCCGTTTTGAGCTTTAGGTTTTCCTCCTGAAGTTCAAGGGCTTCTTCACGTAGTTGCATTATCTTTTGTTGTAGTTCAATACTCATACCCTTTTTAGCAAGGTCATAAACAGTTTTTGTAGTGTCAATTAAAGACGCCATATATCTCTCCTGTTATCATATATTAGTGAGGGAGACTTTTGGAAGATAAGCCTACGGAGTTATGTGATAATCAGGTCCTAATATTCGCCTCCAAATATTCTTTGCTGCACCAATTTGTCCTTTCTTCATATAATTAAAAGCTTTGTTGGCAAGTGAAAGATAGCGTTTGGTTTTCACTCTCACATTCAATAATTTTGAAGGTTCATCATATAGATACTGGTCAACATAAACTCCATCCCGACCTGGTTCTTTAATAAATGGTGTTTTTTTATAAATTTCAAATAGCTTATATGAGATTTCAAAAAATGCATATACCCCCTCAGCATAATTATCAATCATATAATAATCGAATGCCATTCTTGTAAGCATTTCAAGATGAAAAGAGCGTAAAAAACTACAACGAATATCTCTCCATCGCTTTAGCATTTTTATTGTAGGTATAAACAGACCTTCTGATTTTTTGTTTTGTTCAGTCATCCATTTATCAGGTATCTTTGGGAAAGTAGGTTGCCAATCCCCACCCCTTTCGGTGGGTATCTCAAATAAATCCTCATTATCTTCAATACCGAAAGCGGGCACTACCTCAAAATGACAATATCCAAATTTCACTCTAACACAAGGGGGACTTACTGAGATTGGAGTTTTGGGATTGGCTTTAGATAAAATTTTGCGAATTTTACTCAGAAGCACCACTGGCTTATCGTTCTTGTGTTCCCCATAATGCATCTTCACAAAAAAATCAACATCTTTTAGAGGCCTTATCATAGTTTGACGGGCATAAGAACCTGTCAAGAAGCTATCTATAACTTTGATTTCGGTAGAATTCTTTAGAATATCACGAATGTTATTGTGACTTATTGAAATAGCAGTTTTCTCAACTCCCGTAAGTTCTATTCTTGAGTGGAACCTATCAAATTCTTCAAGGACACTTTTTTTCGCTCTCAAATATGGAGGCGAAATCGGAAATGCTTTAAGAATACGACTCTTCTCCATTTTTAACTCCATCCTGTGCCTTTTTGTAATCTGTCGGCGAAGTCTCTGGCTCATCTCTCTGAATATCTTTTACTGCTTCATACAATCCTTCGAGTTTTTTCTGAACTTCATCTAATGTCTTACTACCGTCTTTATAGTAAGATGACAATCTCTGTGCTTCTTTCATTAACCACAGGTATTTATCTGCTGTAACTTTATGGTCTAATGCCCTTTTTTCAAAGTTCAAGTATGTTTGAAGTGCTACAAGAACAACTATGATTACCGTCAAAATACTCACAACAATCTTTGCTAACAAACATTGGCCTTCTGAAAGCGAGTAATAAACAGAAGTTCCCATAAAAGCAGTTAAAACGACAATGGCAATACCAAGATTTCTATGATAACTCTCATATCTATGTCTGGCGTTGTAATGCTTTTTCTTGCCATACATACAATCTATTCTAAATTGGTTAACTTCTTGAATTGTATTTTTCCCGTCTTCCATTTTTAACCGAATTTCACCATCCTATCAACTCATCCTCTGATGGTAAATAAGTTGCATACAACCAACAAAGCCAAACGCCTATCGCCAGTATAACAGTCAGTATAAAAAAACGCCATAGTCGTTTCCAAAAATTCGGTTCGTGTTCAAGCATCGGTTTCATAGTTATCAATTATAGCAAATTGATTGAACAATGTAGAGGCACTTTTTTACTCCAAAATTCTCAGTATTACAGTATTTTAAGAATAACGTCTGTGGTTGGTTTTAACGGGGCATCTCCGAAAATTAGGGTAATAGGCGAGGTTAGGGTGATATAATCCACTACGGGAGGACATAGAGGGTTAAATAGGGTTATAAAGGGATGGATTTGGGTAAATATGGAGTATTTTTGGAGAGAACCTGTTTTGAATGTCACCAAGTGCTTTTTTCATTTTATTATTTGGTGTTTGTTCGTTTCTTACCTTTACTACTTTTTCTTCTTCTTCGTTCCGCTTTTCGCCTTTCCCTAACAAAATGTTTCATTCTACAATTCCTTTCAATTATCAATCCTTCCATAATCTATTTCAAAAACCTCTTCATCGTCAGTTTTCTTAATTATTCTGACTGGGAAATCCTCGGGTTCTCCCTTACCTTTATTGCCTTGTTCCATAGCAGCAAATATCTGGTCAAACTTTTCTCTGAAAGATTTGGCTGAATATGCTTGCGGAACAAACTCTTCTCCGATATGGCGGATATACCAGCTTAATACTTCTTTGATGTCCTTCTTCTTTACTCCATCATCAATCCGTAACTTCTTGAACTGGAGTATCCACTGTCTTTTATTTACTTTCCTGTATATCTTCTTTTTTACTTGGAGGGCTTTATGCAGTTTACTGGCAGATAACTTATCAAACTTACTTACTTTACTTCCCATACGAGACGAAGTCGAAGAACGCTCCGTCGTGGATTCATCCACGACAGTATTATCTTTATAAGCATTTTGAGTATTAGCCCTATAAGCATTTGTGTCGGGAAACCCCGAGTTGACTTTCCCCGAGTTGACTATTTTGGACTTATTAAAGTCAGGTCGGGTTTTCCCAGAGTTGGCTATTTTGGATTTGTTAGACTTTTTGACGGTTGCTCCGGCAATTGGTTTTAGAACTTTTGGCTCCCATTTAATAAGTGTAACCCCTCTTTTTGCTTTTTCTATTTGACTTTTTTCATCTTCTGTAAATACATAACCTTTATCCAATGCTTTTAACAGCAAGCCCCTCAGCAAACGTATTTCCTTATCCTGGTTCCTAACCTGAAACCCTATTATTACTTCCGTCACGTTTCTTAGTAGTGCATCTTGTATAACTTCATTATGATGATAGAAGTTGATTTTGATATATGTCTTGCCAGTTACGCCGTCTATAAGTCTTTCTATCCGTCCCATACCTTGCAGTATCTTCCGGTAGCGTGCTACTTTACCTCTATCCCATCCTAATCCATTTCTCTCTCCACCTTCCTCCACTACCCCCGAAACATACTCGTCAGTGGCGTGCGGTTGATTCGTTTTTTGCCAAGCTGCTGTATAACAATAAAACCAAAACAGTGCCTCGGTGTTGGTTCTGTCTTTTGCTGGCAAGTTTAGAAATTCATCACTGGTAGCTTTAGAGATAACTACGGGACGGATACCTTTGGTGAAGTGAAGTCTGCGTTTGTGTTCGGGTTTGCGTTTAGATTTATGTTTGTGCTTGAAGTGGGGGCTGTCTTTTAACTCTTCTCCTCTGGCTTTTGCCCGTCTTGTGATGTTCCGTGCCAGTGTCCGTTTTATCTTACGTTTGTGTTTGCGTTTCTTCTTCATTATTGTTTCCCTCAAACAATCCCTGCGTTAATAAAAGATAAAGGGCAGGCGGACAGGGTCTCCGCTCTTCGGCAATTCTGCCTATCCCTTTATCTGTTTTTTGCTTACTGCTGTTCATTTTGCTTTCTTTTACCCCGCCTTCCGCCTACAATGGATGCTGAATTTAATAAGTTTGTGTTTGGATATAGGCGGTGTATCGCCCAGTGCCAAACAAATGTCTGACAAAATAACCAGCTCATTACACTCAACAAATGAAAGTTCACCGACTCGACGGCAGCGATACGCTTTTGCGAAGGTTCATTTACGGCCCAGGCATAGATGAGCCGATTTGTATGATAGACGTTGCAGACAGCAATGCCGTATATTATTATCACTTTGATGGGCTGGGCAGTGTGGTGGTGCTTTCGGCATCGTTATCGCAGTTTTTCGCCTCAAGAAAACGCACAACACATTATTCACTAACAACTATCCACTATTCGCAATTGAAGGATTTTTCGGGTCCTGGCGGTAAGCCTGGTCTGTTCACATATTCGAATCGGCCAAACCCAGATTATCTTCTCGGTATCGGTAACAATAAGCAGCTTCCGCCGGAGTTCCTGCGGTATTTTCGCAGCGGTCAGAAACTTGCCGACCTTTTTCTCCGCCGGCAGACCTAAAGGCCAGAACTTATCGCCGGGCCGACGAAGACGAACAATCAACGGCAACTTCACTTTGTCCAAATCAAAGCACTCAACATATTTGCCTTTTTTTGCCTTGAGCTTCTTAATCGCTTTCTCTTCAGCGTCTTCTTCAGCGTCTTCTTCAGCGTCTTCTTCAGCGTCTTCTTCAGCGTCTAAAACTTTAGCTGTTATTAGATGCTCGCCAAACCTTGTTTGGCCCGGGACTTTCAGCTCTTTGCCTTCGTCGGTTTGCTCTTTGAGCGGTTCTTTTTTAAGGAGGTGGGCAAAAATCAATTTTCCGTATTCACGGCGGACTATGAAACTGCCCGGTAATTCGATTCCTTTACCGCTGACGCTCTGTTGTGCTAACTGCAATATCCTTTCGTAATGACCCTGCGCCAAATCTCTCTCGCCACTGCCGATAGCAGTCAAACTTCGTCGAATCAGCTCGACCTTTACCGGTTTCGGCTGGCCTGAAAACTCACTCAAATCCAGCGCAACCTTATCACCGCTGCAATCAGCCAACTGCCCCCAGATAGTCTCCGCGCTGCTGCAAATCAAATTATAAAATCGCTGAGCCGATTGGGACAAATCAAACAACTGCTCTACGATAGAATCTCTGCAATCCTGCTGTAGGGCCGGAATTAACTTGTGCCGAATATAGTTTCGCCTGTATGTGCAGTCTTCATTGGTGTGGTCTTTTCGCCATTTCAGATTTCGCTGCTGTAAATACTCGATAATCTCATCTCGGCTGGCGCACAATAACGGCCTTACAAACTTAACTTTACTATTGGTGAAACTTCGCACTGGCCAGATTCCGCCGAGACCGCGAAAGCCCGTCCCCCGGGCCAATCGCTGCAGAACTGTCTCGGCGTTGTCGTTTTTTTGGTGGGCGGCAGCTATGAAATTACAATTATCGGCTTCTGCAATATCCAGTAAAGTTTCAATGCGCAGTTTGCGGGCAGCCGTCTCAATCGACAGCTTGTTTTTACGTGCAAACTCGCGCACATCCAGACGTTTTGTTGCTATGGGCAGGTTTAAGGTGCGCGACTGAGCGATGACAAAATCCTCGTCGCCGTCACTTTCAGAACCTCTTAACTGATGATTTATATGGGCGCAGAGGCAATCGCCGCTTAAAACACCCTCGGACCTCAGCGCGCAGAACGTATATAAAAGGGCCATCGAGTCGGCCCCGCCTGAGACGGCCAGCAAGACCTTATCCGCCGGGCCGAGAAGCTCGTTGTTTCTGATAAAACCAGCTACCTTGTTTTCAAATTTGGTCAGCATTCTAAGTCCAACGACTGACTACCGTTAATAACCTTTAATTTTACAAAAAAATTCCTTAATAACCAGCAATTAAGGATGCTCCCTGAAAATTCCCCCACAATCCTTGGGACAGTTATCGCAGAATAATTTTCTGGACAAAAGACAGGTAATTTGGTATAATTATACGCTCATCTTAAGCGCTTATTTCTCTATCTTGCGGTCTGTAAAAAATGAGAAGGGCAACCTTTATTCTTGCGTTTTTATTGTTAACGGCCCCCTGTGAAGGGGGAATAATCACCGTTGATGACGATGCTCCGGGTCCAGCACAAAATGGTTCGAGTTGGACCCATGCGTACAAATATCTTCAAGATGCCTTAGCTGTTGCTCAATACGGCGATGAAGTACGTGTAGCGGAGGGAATCTACACGCCCGATAGTAACTCAGCCGAACCAAACGGTACCGATGATAGGGATGCTACTTTTCAGCTTATCAACGGTGTGGCTGTCTGCGGCGGCTACGCTGGTTTCGGCGAACCAGACCCCAATGCCCGGGATGTTGAACTGTATGAAACTACGCTGAGTGGTGACTTAGATGGCAACGATGTTGATGTGAACGACCTTCTTGACTTGCTCTACGAACCCAGCCGGGCTGAGAACAGTTACCACGTTGTTACCAGTAGCGGAACCGATGAAACTGCCGTGCTGGACGGCCTTACCATCACCGCCGGCAATGCAAATGACCCCTGTTTAAATGACCCGAGGTCTGATGGTGGCGGTATGTATAACGACTCCGGCAGCCCAACCCTGAATAACTGCACATTCAGCGAGAACTCAGCCAGATGGGATGGCGGCGGGGCGTACAACTGTATAGGCAACTCAACGTTTACTAACTGCACATTCAGCAGAAACTCGGCGGGCACGTCGGGCACCGGTCACGGTGGCGGCATGTACTGCACGGGCAGCCCAACAACGCTGAACAACTGCATTTTCGCCGGCAACTGGGCCGGTCAAGGTGGCGGAGCTGAAATCGGCGGAGGTGGTCCGACGATTGTTAACTGCACATTTAGCAACAACTCGGGCAATTTTGGCGGGGGGATGCAGACCAACAACGACAGCACGACGTTGACTGGTTGCACTTTCAGCGGGAATTCAGCATACAAAGGCGGTGCAGGCCGATACCTCTATAGTAGCTCGACTTTTAGCAAGTGCTTGTTTATCGGGAACCGGGCTGATAACTACGGCGGGGGGATAGTCAGTGGCAACTACAGCACTTTGACGTTTATCAACTGCACGCTTGCCGGGAATTCGGCGCCTGAGGGGAATGCCCTGGCCTGCGATTCTTACCAGCAGTCGCGTCCAAGTAATGTCGAGGTAACCAACTGTATTATATGGGATGGGGGCGATGAGGTTGTGGATAAGGATGGCTCGACAATAACGATTACTTACAGCAATGTGCAGGGTGGCTGGACGGGTGCTGGAAACATCGGCAATGACCCATGTTTTGCCGACCCGTGCAATGGCGACTATCATTTGCAATCTGCTGCAGGTCGGTGGGACCCAAACAGCGAAAGCTGGGTTATAGATGCCAATACAAGTCTCTGCATCGATGCGGGCAATCCCGGCTGTCCGGTAGGCAGTGAGCCGATGCCCAACGGTAACCGAATTAATATGGGCGATTATGGCGGCACGCCCACAGCCAGTAAATCACCTGCTGACTGGCGTAGTATCGCCGATTTGACTAACGACTGGGTGGTGGATTTTAATGACCTGGCGGTGTTCGTTGATTATTGGCTTGACGCCGGTGAGTGTGTGCCCAGCGACCTTAACCGCAGCGAGTTTGCCAATTTCGCCGACTATGCCATTTTTGCCGATAATTGGCGGGTGGAATAGCTATCGTCTTTTACAAAAGCTATCAGCATCTCGAAAAATCTGCCTGTAAACCCCAGAGGACACTTCTTATGATGGATTATTCTCTGTGGCCGTTGTAATAAAATTTCTTGCACTTATACCGGCCGTGAAACATAATAATACCTCAAACTGACCGACGGCCAGTTTGAGAGTGCAAAAATCAAAGTTAAAAATGCAAAATTGTGGAACCCCGACAGGGTCGGGATGCCTATTTTCACTGTTCGTTGTTAGTTGTTCATCATGGTTTTGTTTTGCATAATTATTTATCAGTTAATGGGTTGTATCGGTTCATGGCGATAAATCAGTTAGTTTGGGTAATTATAGCAGGTTAGAAACGGGGAGGTGCTATGATACGGAGTAAAACTATAGGCTGAATGCTAAATTTTGGGAGATTGAAAGATGAACGAAGACCAGGAAAGACAAAGTAATTTACTCGACACTACCGATTGCCTTGAGGCGGTTGGTGTATTCAGAGGGTGGAAAAACTTTTTATTTATCATCACGGTTTTATGCCTTCTTCTGCTGCAGGCGTCCTTCTGGCTTGTTGATACCGGCTGTGTTAAAGCCGGTGAGACCGAAAGTGCTTCAGTTGCTGTCGCGGCGGCGGCTGCGGAGAAGACGGTCGAGGCCGTGGAGCAGCCGGCCGGTGAAACGGACGAAATCCAGCAGGCCGCCAAGCAGGTGGCGGCCGGGCCGAACCAGCCGACCAAAGCGGCCCCACAGGAACCGCAGCAGCCGGAACCGCAACAGGCCGTGGCACGCTTTGGCATAAGATTTGAGAATTTGAGCTGGCTTATTCGATTTTTAAATTTTGTGCTTATACTAACGGCGGCACTTTACTGTCTGACAATGCTGTTTAGCTTGAAGGTGTCACTGCTGGGGCGGCTCGGCGGAATAAACCATATTGCCAGGGCGTTTTTCCTGTCGCTGGCCTTTCTTGTTCTGCTTTTGCCGTGGCAGAAGTTCTTTGGCGGCGTAGTTGCCGGTGCGATGTACAGCCCCGCTGATTTATCCAGTTCCTCTGGTGTTGCGGGGGCAAGGGGGATATTCGAGGCAATCCTTTACTATCTGCGATTCACCGGCTACTGGGTTCTGGTGATGCTGTTTCTTATCTTCTCGCAGATTCGCAGCGGGCGTTGGGCGAGGGCCATTCTGCGCCGGCTGGAGGTAATATAGGAAAGTAACTCAAACTGACCGTTTCTTCGAAACGGGCCAGTTTGAGCGTCGTTCGTCGCTCGTATTTCGTATCTCGTGCGTTGAAGCCGACTGCGTCGGCAATTGATTGAACTTCTTATATGATAAGCAATTAAACAAGTTGTGTATATTAAATCGGTCAGTTTGAGTATATTTATTTCTTAACAAGCACGGGACTAATGCTTGAAGTGTCGTTTGCCTGTGAACACCATAGCAATGTTGTATTTATCTGCTGCGGCGATTACTTCATCGTCCTTTTGCGAGCCGCCCGGTTGAACTATACAGGCGACACCTGCCTTGGCGGCGTTTTCAACGTTGTCCGGGAACGGGAAGAAGGCGTCCGAGGCCATCGCGGTTCCTTTTGCTTCGTCGCCGGCGCGTTTAAATGCAATCAGCCCCGATTCCACACGGTTCATCTGCCCTGCCCCAACACCTAAAACCTTTCTGTTTTTCACCAGGGCGATTGTGTTACTTTTGGTGTGCTTGGCGACGAGCCAGGCGAGCTTCAAATCCTCAAGCTGCCCGGCGGTCGGCCTGGTCTTTGTGGGGTACGTCAGTGCAGCCGGCTCCCAGCCGACCAAATCCCGGCCCTGTAAAAGCAATCCGCCGACGACACAGCGAACGTCGAATTCTCCGCTGTCAATTTTTGCCCTGTCAATCATCCCTGTCTGCATCAGTCGAACCCTGCTGCCCCAGCCCTTTAGTGTTCGGATTATCTCGACCGCATCCGGTGTGAATTCCGGAGCGATAATCACCTCTGCGAAGAAGCCGCTGGCCCCTCTTGCCTTGCCGAATCGGCTGTACGATTCCATAATCGTCTGCGCCAGTTCGACGTTCACCTTCCTGTTCAAGGCGATAATGCTGCCGAAGGCGCTTACGACATCACCTTCGTAGGCCTTGCGGTATGCCTCACAGATATTTTCATCGACCGCACAGCCGCAGGGATTAAGATGCTTAACAACGACCGCCGCCGGCTCGTCAAACTCCTTAACCAGCTCGAATGCAGCGTTGGTATCGAGGAGATTATTAAAGCTAAGCTCCTTGCCGCCGGCCAGTAAGCCGGCGCTACTTACCGAGGTCTCGCCGCTTGGTGCCAGCTTATAGAACGCGGCGGTTTGATGGGGATTTTCGCCGTAGCGAAGTGTCGCCTCCTTCATAACTGCGATAGAGACCTTCTCCGGATATTCTACATTTGCTTTGCCGTTAAGATACTTTGCGATGGCAGCGTCATAAGAAGCCGTCAGACCAAACACCACCCGTGCGAATTCGTTTCGAAGCTGTTCGCCGACTGCTCCGTCGTTTTTCTCCATTTCTTCGATAACACGTTCATATTGCTCCGGCTGGGTGACAACCGTGACAAACTTATGATTTTTCGCAGCCGAGCGAAGCATACTCGGCCCGCCTATATCGATATTCTCAATCGCCTCTTTCAGCGTACAATCCGGTTTGGCGATGGTTGCCTCAAACGGATAAAGATTAACACAGACCAAGTCAATCGGCTCGATATTGTGCTGCTTCATTGCGGCGGTGTGTTCGGGCTTGTCCCGAAGTCCCAAGAGTCCGCCGTGAATCCTCGGGTGAAGTGTTTTGACCCTGCCGTCCATCATCTCCGGAAAGCCGGTAACCGACTCAATGCCAACGACGCTAATTCCCGCCTCGGTGAGCATCTTTGCCGTGCCGCCGGTGCTGATTATCTTAACGTCCATTGCACTGAGCTTCTTTGCAAACTCAACAATACCCTTTTTCTCTGAAACACTTATCAACGCTGTCCTGATTTTTACCCCGTTAGAAGTCTTGCCTTTTTGCATCATATTTTCACCTCGTTTTGTCACCCCGTTATATAACTTCTAACGGGGTTTACATTCATCTGAATCCTTTCCTGTACTGGCTCAAAAAAAACTGAAAATTAACTTCTACGGCGAATCGACATAATCGGCCAAGTCGATATTATGTTCGCTCTCAAACTCGGCCATCTCTTCAATGCGTTCGATGTCGTTTTCTATTCGGCTGGCCAATTTAAAGATATAGGGCTTGCCTTCGAGGCGATTCCGCAGGTCGTCGAGCATCGGCTCCCACATTCCGTCGTACAGTTGCGCCTTTAGAACTACCAGCATACGCTGCTCTTCGCTCAGGGTGTTGACAAAGCCCCTGACCTGCTTGCCGGCGGTTTTGGCCTTATCGGTCTTTTTGCCTGGTTCAGCCATTTAACTGCAACCTTACTTGCCGGAGAATCTTAATATCTCCGCCGAAAAATTGCAACATTTTTTCCGAAACCACTTAGCAACCTCATCATAGTTCAATTGACACAAGAATCTTCCTGCAGGTGCAGTGATTGCCTAAGTGACACAAGGCGAGCGCTGCGGCGGTAAATTTTATTGGGAAAGAGAGGCCGCTTATCTGGCCGTATCCGATTGTTATGTGAGGCCGAAAGTTTGCAAAACTTGATTTTTCCCGATAGTTCTTAATCCACAGTAAGGTTGACTCCGCAACTTCCGGCCAATCATATACCATATCGCCGGTCACGTTACTGCTTAAGTATCCCGCCAGTTTCTTCATAATCTCTTCGTGGAGCGATTGAAGTTTCTCGGTTTTTTCCAGCTCAAGAACCGACACCTTTTCGCCGCCGGCATTTGTGCTGGTTATGATGCCAATAACCTTCAATTTCCCCAATGCGTTTTCTTCTGCGATTTTCTCCAAAATTTTTTCGATGCCAGCCACGTCCCTTTCATCAATACAACCCATAGCCAAAGAGATGTGCGGCAGGCAATTTTCTTTATTCAGAACTATTTTTTTACCAAATTTTTCTACCAGCTCAGCGTTTGCTTGAATTGCCTTATCCATCATTGCCTCTCCCGGCAACAATACAATATCGACCGCTTTGTTTGTCATTTTTGTCAGATTCCCTTTTTTACAATATTTGGTATTTGGTATTCCCTCCCTGCTATATGGAAGACCAACGCAATACTCATCAGGCACAACACAAACAATCATCCTGACCGAAGTCTGGTCCTCTCCGCCAGCTCCTTTAGCGCCTCACACTGAATACGCTTGTCATAGAGACTGCCCTGGTTAATCGCGTACGCCTTAAGCGATTTGCTGTCTGCCGCTTTTAGCTCTCCCCTGCGAACCAGCTCGTTAAAGCTGAGCTTCTGCAGCATCACGTCATTTTTATCATCACCTTGCGTTCTCTCAACGATGCTCACAAGGAAATCGCTTTCCAGCATCTCCATTCCGCCGGCCAAATCTTTCGGGTTTTCCCTGCCGGCTGTGTTGCGGCTGCCGAAATCAAACGTTGGTTCTTCGACGGCCGCCTTACGTTGCGCTACTTTTAAGAAAATATCAGCGCATTTAGCTTTCAACTCGAAAAGCGCCTTTGCTGCCCGGCGGACTCGACTGGCTGCGGGCCTGCGGGCTGCGGTATAATACTGCTGTCGGTCTTTAACCCTCTTTGTTCTTGTTTTGATAAGCCCGCCCACCCACACCAAGCTTGCCAGCACCACCAGCACCAGCATTTGTATCCAGAATGTATTATCCTCATCGTTATTGCTGGCAAACAGGATTATTTGTCCTAAAAAACAGTTCATAGTTCTTTTTTGGAAGGCCGATTTGGCTGTTTCCGAGGTGCCGCTGTAGTTGAATTGGCTGCAGCAAGGCTGCGAACATACGGGAAGCAGTTTAAGAATCCGGCACGATAGCGGCACCGCCGGCCCGGCTTATTCAGCCGTTATCTTAACCCTTGTGCGTGGTCCTTTTTGTCAGCTCCTTCATCGCCTCGCACTGGATATCCTTGCCGTAGAGATTGCCCTGATTGACGGCGTACACCGTAAGAGCGGTGCTGTCAATCTGGTTCTGCTTTGCTCTACGAAGCAGCTCATTAAAGCCGAGCTTTCGCATCGTCACGTCGTTTTTATCATCGCTTCTGGCATCCTCAACGACTCCCAGCAGGAAATCCATTTCCAGCATTTCCATCCCGCCGGCCAAATCTTTTTCTTTGCCCGGTTTCGCTTCTGCGGCGGCGTTATTCGCTGATGACCGCATCTCGACGACCTTATTCGGCCCCGTCCTTTTCAGCTCTGCCTTCTTCTCACCTACGCTCCAGGCCATTTTTGAACCTCCTATTCCAGTTTAAAGACTTGTTTACCTCTTTCTGAGTTATTCCATCAGTTGTCCGTGCACATCACCGGCCAAACTGCTTGAGACCAGTGTGATTATATACGCAGTTTAGCTGTCAACCAAGCAAAACCGGCGTAAAATTTTCCTTTTCCTTATTCTCTAAAGACACCGTTCGCCGTATGCTATTTGGCGTATTTTTTGCTGCAAAGCGGCTGTTCGTTTTTAGGGCCGGTTTTAGAGGTTAGGCCGATAAATCTACTCGCTTTGGGGGTTATCCTGTTTTTTACTATGATTTATCTAACAACCTTAAAAAACGGCGTTTTCAACGGCAAAAAGGCGGTTCATAGGGGTTGTGAAAGGGTTTTTACTCATATATTGCCGGCAGGTCCGGATATCCTTGAGGATTCAGGCGTTTTACAGCCCGAAATACAGGCCGAGAATTTTCGACCTTTCGTTCCAAAAAGGCATTTCTACTTAAATCACCAATTCAATATACCGATGTTTTTATCAACCAAAGAAAAACGAATACCGTCTGTCCAATGACCGATGGGCAGAATCAGGACTCAAAGGGCGCAAGCCACCTATGGCGAAGAAAATCGTAGAGTTACACGGCGGTAAAATCTGGATACAATCAGAACCGGGGAGGGGAAGCACGTTCTTCTTTACACTGCCGAGGTAAGAAGAGAGGATTGAAGATGCAAAACTTGAGACCAATACTGCTTGTTGAAGATGACCAAGTAGATGTGATGAGGGTCGAGCGGGCAGTTAAGGGCCTGAAGATTGCAAATCCGTTGGTGCATTCAACTAACGGGGAGGAGGCCATGGAGTATTTAAGAAACGAGGCCAATGAAAGGCCGTGTGTTATTCTTCTGGATTTGAATATGCCGAAGATGAGCGGCCCCGAGTTTCTGGATGTTGTAAAGGGCGATGAGGCGTTAAAGGAGCTTGCCGTTATAGTTTTCACCCCACCCGAGATAGAAAATGGCGCGGACGAAATCTTTAACCTCGGTGCTGCCGGTTATGTAGGTAAGTTTGTCAGCCACAAAGAGTTTGTGGAGGCACTGAAGATAATTATTCCGTACTGTAGCTTGAGTGAATTGCCGGTTGAGAAATGATATTCAATAAGTTTGAGTTTCCCCTTTCTTTTTTATAGCCATATCTATTCTGCGGCGAGTCTTAATACTAATTGCTCTATCGCCACCTGCGGTTTTGTTTGGCCGGTCTTTATCGCATAATCGATTTTAGCCAATCGCTGTAAATTCCTGCTGAGCTGTTCCAGCGTCATTTTACGCAGTTGCAGAAAAAGCGAGTCCTTGTTGTGCCATATTCGCAGGCGTTTTGCCACTTCGGCTTCACGAACGCCCTTTTTAAGCAATGCCTTTGCCTTTAACATCCTGCGAAAGTGAAAGGCGAAAGCGCCGACGGTAGTGTATTCGGCGGATTTGTCCTCTGCAAACATAGTTCTTAAACGCCGAACGGCCTGGGCGGTATCGCCGGCGAGCGTGGCGTCAATCGCAGCGAAGGCATTGAATAGTCGATTATGGCCAATTAGCGCCTCTATGTGCTGAAGCGTTATGGTCTTTTCGGTATGTGCAAATAGTGCCAGCTTGTCGATTTCACCATACAGTCGTATCAGGTCATCGCCGCTTAATTCGATTAAAAGTTCGGCTGCATCGGTGGTTAGGGCTTTACTGTGCGCATCATCAGCATACCTGATAAGACGGGACGGCAGTTGCCAAGGCCTGGGTTGTGCCACACTAATCAGCTTGCCGACTCGGGGTAATTTTTTAGCCAGCTTCGTCTGGCTGAGCCAGGTGCTTACGGTCAATATAAGGATGCCGGTAGGGCAGGGGTTATCAAAATACTTTTCAAGCAAAGTGCGATTCTCAGAGACGAATTCGTCGGCGTCTTTTACAATAACAACCCTTCTTTCGGTCAGAAACGGGGCGGTTCGCAGTTCGTCTAATACCTCGCATGCTAAGACTTCGGCAGCATCGGCATTAAAAAGTCCGGTCGCCCTTTGTTGCGGCTCCAACAGCCGCTCAAGAAGCTTTTCGCACTCGGCGTTTAACAGGGATGGTTCTTTGCCGGCAATTACGAAAATCAGCTTGTCTTTTTTCTCTGACTTCAGGGCACCTTCTACCATTTTTGCTTTCCGCCGCAGCTATGTGAGGTACTATCTTGATTTGCGTTTCTTTTTGGTGGTCTTTTTTTCCGCTTTATGCCTGGGTTTAGGTTTCATCTTTGGTTCTGGCTTTTGTTTTGGTTTAGATTGCGGCTTTGGCTGCAGCTTCGACTTTGGTTCAGATTTTGACGTGGCATCCTGCTTGACAGCGGGTTTTTCCTTTGTATTATTTGCATTCTCGTAGGCTATTTTTTCGGCGGCGACAAGTTTATCGCCGGGCTTTAGCTTGATTAAGCGTACACCCTGCGTATTTCTGCCGATTGAGCGGATTTGCTCCAGTCCTGTGCGAATGATTATACCGTGGGCGGTTATCATCATCAGGTCGTCCTTGTTCTGAACGGTTTTAAGGGTTACAACCTTTCCGTTTCGCTCGCTGGTCTTTATGTTTTTCAGTCCTATCCCGCCACGGCTTTGCGGCCGGTAGTTGTCAAGCATCGTCCGTTTGCCGTAACCCTTTTCACAGACCGTAAGCAGGGACGCTTTTTCCTCTGCAATCACCATATCAACGACGGAATCTCCTAGGCGCAGTTTAATACCTATCACGCCTCGCGAGACCCGTCCCATTGAGCGAACTTGTTTCTCGTCGAAGCGTATCGTCATACCGTCCCGTGTGCCGAGCACGATGTGGTTGCTGCCTGTTGTCAGCGCAACATCAATCACATCGTCGTTAGGGTCGAGCTTTATCGCAATTACGCCTGTTGCTCTCGGATTGCTGTAAGCGGACAACCTGGTCTTTTTTACCAGCCCGTTTTTTGTAGCCATAACGAGTTGTCGCTGGCCTGTTTCTCCATCGGTTTCATCGTCAAAAGTACTCACGTTTATTATGGAGGGAATTTTCTGGTCGCCCAGCTTCAGGAGGTTCGCAATACTTCTGCCTTTGCTCTGTCTTGACATACTCGGGACATCATAGACCTTCAGCCAGTAGCATTTTCCACGGTTGGTGAAGATAAGCAGATAATCGTGTGTGGAGGCGGTGAAGAGATGCTCTAAGAAGTCGCCTTCTTTGGTATCCGAGCCGATAATGCCCGTGCCGCCTCTGGCCTGTCTTCGGTATGTATCCATCGGCATCCTCTTAACATAGCCGCTGTGGCTTACCGTTACAATCACCTCTTCTTCGGCAATAAGGTCCTCGATTTCGAACTGTTCAATCTTTGCGGCGATTTTTGTCCGTCTTTTATCACCGTATTTTTCCTTTATTTCGTGGATATCTTCACGAATGACATCCAGCAGAACCTGCTCATTAGCCAGTATTGCTTCGTAGCCCTCTATCTGTTCGATAAGGCCGCTGTATTCCTTTGCGAGTTTTTCTATCTCCAGTCCCGTTAGTCTTTGCAGCTGCATTGTTAATATAGCGTCGGCCTGCGGGCCCGTCAGGAAGTGTTTGGACTTGGTTTTTGCCTTAATGAATGCCTTCGGCAGGATTTTTTTCAGTGTAGCAGACTCGGCTAACCGCAACGGCTTTTTCAGCAGGTTCAGCTTTGCAGTCGGTGTGTCGGGCGATTTTTTTATCAGTTCGATGATTTCATCAATGTCACTGACAGCCAGGATAAGCCCTTCGAGGATATGCGCCCTGTTTCTGCATCTTTTTAAGAGGAATTTGCTTCGCCTTCGAACGACAGTCTTTCGATGGTCGATAAAGCAATTGAGCATCTGCTTGATGTTGAGGGTTTCCGGCCTGTTATTAACCAGAGCGATGTTTGCGATAGCAAAGGTGCTCTGCAGCGGGGTGTAACGGTACAGCTTGTTCAGTGCAACTGCGCTGTCGGCGTCTTTTTTTAGCTCCACCACGATTCGCAGGCCGTGCCGGTCGGATTCGTCCCTGACATCGGCGATTTCCGCGATATTGCCATTCTGGACGCATTCGGCAGTTTTAGAGACAATGGTGGTCTTAACGACAGTGTAGGGTATCTCGGTTATTATGATTCTTACTTTGCCCTTTTTTGTCGTTTCGATATCTGCTGTGCCCCGGACGGTCAAATGTCCCCTGCCGGTTGTGTAGGCATCTACAATTCCCTTTTTACCGCAGATATTGGCGCCTGTCGGGAAATCCGGCCCCGGCAGGTGTTTGAGGATGTCCTTGAAACCGCAATCCGGGTCATCAATAACCAGCAGCAATGCGTCGCAGACCTCGCTGATGTTATGCGGTGCAAGATTGGTGGCCATGCCGACGGCGATGCCGGTAGAGCCGTTGACCAGCAGATTCGGGAATTTGGAAGGCAGAACGGTCGGCTCGGTGCGGGTCTCGTCGTAGTTCGGCACAAAATCGACGCTGTCCAGCTTGATATCTTCGAGCATTTCCATAGCCGGTGCGGCTATTCTGGCCTCCGTATATCTCATAGCAGCCGGTGGGTCGGCATCGATACTGCCGAAGTTGCCCTGCGGGTCAATCAGGGGATAGCGCATATTCCATTTCTGGCCCATCCGTACTAATGTCCCATAGGTCGCCTGGTCGCCGTGTGGATGGTAGTTACCGCCGGTATCGCCGACAATTTTTGCGCACTTGCGATGCTTACTTCGCGGGCCGAGGTTCAAATCGTTCATCGCAACCAGTATCCGTCGTTGTGAGGGCTTCAGCCCGTCACGGGCGTCCGGCAGGGCACGCGAAACTATTACGCTCATCGCATAGTTAAGATACGATGTCTTCAGCTCATCGAGGATGGGCATATCCTCAAACTGCTCCTGGGTTTTTGGAGTTTCCTTCATAGTTTTTTTCTATCCTTAAGATTAAAACTCAGCAGCAAATAGACTATCTGCAATCAGCCGAAAAGTCAAGGATGGCAATGGCGACTTTTGTAACAAAAACGCTTGAAATTTCTCCTCGAAAAAGGCATATTTGCGAGCGGAACTTTTAGCACCCGTAGGTTTGCTTCGGCAAAACTGCGGGGGCAATGACCCTTTTTATTGCCGATGAGGTGGATATGAAAATCGTTGTGGCGATGGATTCCTTTAAGGACTCGTTGACTGCTGTCGAGGCCTGTGAGATTGTCGCAGAGGCCATTGGCTCGGCGGTACCCGCCGCCGAGGTTGTCATCAAGCCCATGGCCGACGGCGGCGAAGGCACGGCTGAAGCAATGCTCGCCGCCGGTAATGGAAAGTGGGTCAAAAAGACCGTTACAGGGCCGTTGCCGGATATGCAGGTTGACGCAGGATTTGTATGGTTCAAGGGCCGCAAGGAAGCCGTTGTGGAAATGGCAAAAGCAAGCGGCCTGCAATTGCTGCCGGCAGAACTGCGAAATCCTGTGAAAACAACCACCTATGGAACGGGCCAGCTAATAGCTGCTACAGTGGATTATGGCGCAAAACGAGTATTTCTCGCCATCGGAGGAAGCGCAACCGTTGACTGCGGTACAGGTGCGGCGGCGGCTTTGGGGTGGAGATTCCTTGATGAAAACGGGCGGGAAATCGTCCCCTGTGGCGGCGAATTGCTGCGGATTAGTAAGATAATTCCGCCACCCGAACCAGCCCGCATAGCGGTTGAGGTACTTTGTGATGTGGATAATCCGCTCTGCGGAGAGCACGGGGCGGCGAGGGTGTATGCTCCGCAGAAAGGCGCCACCGAAGAGATGGTCGAGCAGCTTGAGGCAGGGCTGGAGCATATTGCTGGACTGGTCAAGGAACAATTGGGATGCGATATAAGGAATGTACCCGGCACAGGAGCGGCCGGCGGGCTTTCAGCAGGGGCGATGGCCTTTATGGGTGGCCGGCTTGTATCAGGAATCGAAGCCGTAATGTCGCGGAGCCGACTGGCTGAGGCACTGGCCGGGGCGGACTGGGTAATCACCGGAGAGGGCAAATTCGACAGCCAATCGTTACGGGGGAAGGTTGTCTCCGGAGTTGTACGGTTGGCAAACAATACTGGCACAAAGGTCGCCGTGCTGGCAGGGCAGGTCCTTTTGGGACCTTCCCAGTATCGCAAGTTCGGTGTTACCGATGCAATCGGGTGTATGAATAATAAAATGACGCTACAGTATGCGATGGAAAACAGCGAAGAGCTTCTTGCAAAAGCCGCAAAGAACTTCGCAACGAAGCACCTGACGACTAAAGACGGTTACTAATCACCAACCTTTGTTCGAGCCACCGTAGATAAAGCGCATCCGGCCGATATTAGGTATGACGGCAAAGCGGGACCTGGCAAATGGTTTGAAACCACTCGGCCAATAGACAAATAGCGCCTTGCCTACGAGATACTCACGTGGGACGATGCCCCGATGGTAGAGCCGGCCGTTATTTCCCTTGCCCTGTTCGCTCCACCATCTGCCGTCCTCACTGTTGGGGCTATTATCGCCTAATACGAAAAACTCGTTTTTAGCGAGTGTAAGCGGATTGGTCTGTGTCGCCCTGCCGGATTCGGGGCCATTGGCAAATTTGGCCGTCGTATAATGGGTATCCCTGAAAATCACTATGTGCGACAGTGTAAGTTTGCCGGAGCCGAAGATTTTTACCTCGGGCTCGATGTCCGGTTTTATCTGCCCCGCGTCGTTTGGCCCGCCACCTAAATCGTGGGTTAAATTTTCAGGGCCGAATTTAAAAATCAGTTGATGGTCAACATTGGCAAGCTCAACGAGGGTCGGTTCGTTTACAGCCGGCGGTTCAATTGGTTTACGTGCTAATTCTACGGTGTTATCTTTTGTGGTTTTTGTAATTACCATTTCGCCGGCCAAATCAACGCTGGCCTTGTAATTGGTTTGATACTTGCTCAGTTCTATGCCGATACCGCCCTGTGATTTGCTTGAACGAGCATAGAAGCGCACCTTCAGATCGCTGCAGTACGGTCTTTGGTCGTACCTGTTAATATCATTATAGGCGTAGGTGGTTCTAAAGTCATTGCCGATTGAGCTGTCATAAATAAGCGTATTAGTTTGGTCGGCGGGGCTGTCCAGCCGGAATTGTGTTGGGCTGGCTTCGTTGAGTTCCCATTTTGAATCATTGATATTTTCGAACGGCTGCTGCCAGGCGTGCCCATTAAAAGAAGGTTCTCGCGGCCTGACGGGCTGGTAGTCGTTGTCGTATATCGGCATCCACAGCTCGTTCTGCACATTAGGTGGTTTTCGGCTGATTTGGCCATTGATATAAACGTCACCATCGATTATTTCTACAGTTTCTCCCGGCCGTCCGATGAGTCGTTTAATGTAGTTTATCGTCGGGTCCAGTGGATTTTTGAATACTATTACGTCCCATCGCTTGGGGTCGAGAAACTGATAAAGGCACTTTAAGACAAGTATCCTATCGCCCTTTGCTATTGCCCCTCCGGCCGGCTGGTAATGGCCGCAGCTTGGGCATCGGGCCGTATATGATTTGAGATTGCCGCGCTGGGTATTGTCCCCTGACAGACGTGAGTCTCTCTGGTCAACGCCGTAGTCGTATCTATATCCGCATTGAGAACAGCGGAGGCGAAGATGGTCGCCTTTGAGGGTATCAGCCATACTGCCGGTAGGTATGCGGAACGCCTCCATTACGAACGCCCGGAAGACAAAGGCGAGTATAAAGGCCGTTATCAACCATTCGAGGGTGTTTGCAATTTCAGCTACTCTATCTTTTCGATTGCCCTTATTGGAGCCGGTTTTTTTGCTGTTACTCATAGCCGTATATGCAAGAGATTCTGTTTTATTAGCTGTCGTTAAATCGGTCGAGCCGACAAAAATACCAATTATGCTGATAAGTCTTCATCCCGTCAATAGACTATTTTGTCCTGAAAGGGATAACAGGGCAAATAGCACCCCATTAGGGACATTTTTTCTCTTGTCGGATAATCCAGGCCCAGCCAGTTTAACATCAACGGCGGTAATCTGACAAGCTCCAAACTCATCTTCCGGTGAACTTTTTTGATTATCTGTCATCTTGTCCATCTAAAGGGGGACACAATATTCCCCGGCCATCTCAATATTTGTTAAAAAAAACCTTGACACTGTAAGATACCATTCATAAATTATACACCAAACAGTTACAATGGGGAAATGAGTGGCAAATTACAATCGAATACCATTCGATGAAAGGAAGCATAAGATGGCAAAGAAAAAAAGAACTACAAAAAAGAAAAAAGCTGCGAAGAAGAAAAGAGTTGTGAAAGGTCTGTGGACAACGAGGGATGTCAACCTGCTTAGAAAGCTTTTCCCGACAACTCCTACCTCTAAAATTGCTGCTCGGCTCGGGCGTCCCACCGACGCAGTGAAAAAGAAGGCGTCAAGATTGAAGCTTCGCAAATCAAAGAGGTATCTGAGGTCCATCGGCAGGGCGTAAAGGGTTTGTGCGCAATTTTGCAATAAATCGCAAGATGGGGACCTTCCCAAACGCTGTCTTGCGTTTTGGGGACAGTAGCCGGGCTGTTTAGATAAGTAGATAGTGTTGATTGCCATCTGCTTCACGTTGTGGGATTGATGTGCAGTTTTACCAAATGGCCGCCCTTGCACCAATTCTGATATAAAGGCCGATACTGCCGCAAAGTCCTTGACATTTGCCTTCGATACCGTTATTTTTGGGCAAGATTTTCACAATGTTATTTCCTTGTCTCGGTATCAGGAGGTTAAGTTGAGAGTTCTTTCAGGGATACAGCCGTCAGGCCGACTTCATATAGGCAATTTCTTCGGCGCAACACGCCAGCACCTGCAGTTCCAGGGCGAGCACGATTGCTTTTATTTCATCGCCGACTATCACGCCCTGACCTCCAACCCCTCACCGACTGACGTTGCCCGGCATAGCCTCGATGTCGCAATGGACTATATTGCGCTGGGCCTTGATACCGAAAAAACCGTCTTCTGGCGGCAGTCCGATGTGCCGGAGGTTACCGAATTTGCGTGGCTTCTTTCCTGTATAACGCCGATGGGGCTTTTGCAGCGGTGCACAAGCTACAAGGACAAGGTCGCCCAGGGTATCAGCCCAAATCACGGCCTGTTTGCATATCCGGTGCTTCAGGCGGCGGACATCCTGATTTACAAAAGCAACATTGTCCCCGTAGGCGCCGACCAAAAGCAGCATATCGAGGTTACTCGCGATATCGCCATCCGGTTCAACAACGCCTACGGTGAGATACTCACCGTTCCGGCCGAGCATATCATTGAGTCCGTAGCGGTCGTGCCGGGCACCGACGGGCGAAAGATGAGCAAAAGCTACGGAAATACCATCGAGATATTCGAACCGAAAGAAGATATCAGAAAAAAAATTATGCGTATTGTTACCGACTCGACACCAGTGGAACAGCCCAAGGACCCCGACAGTTGTAATGTTTTTGCTCTTTTAAGACTGGTCGCCTCGCCGGAGGAGTTAGCCGAGTGGGAAAACAGGTACCGAAACGGCGGTATGGGCTACAGCGAGGCCAAGAAACGGCTTGCTGAATTGATGATAGACTATTTCGAGCCGTTTCGACAAAAAAGAGCCGAGCTCGAAAATAATATCGACTATGTCAGAGAAGTGCTCGCCAACGGCGCAGCCAGAGCCAAAGTAGTTGCCTGCCAAACGTTAAATGAGGCCAAAAGGGCAGTGGGATTGGGAGCATAACTATGGCTGATAAGCTTGTTACAATCGCGCGCTTCTCTGATTCCACCCAGGCATACCTGATAAAACAACTGTTAGCGGATTTTGGAATAGAATCATTTATCGCCGGTGAAAACTTTGCAAACCTTTGGCCGATGTTTAAATGGGCAAGTGTACGGCTTCAGGTTCTTAAAGGCGAGGTCGAAAAAGCCCTGGAAATCATAGAATCCAGCAGGAAGGAAAGCGGGGAAATTTAGGTGGCTGATTATCGCGTAAATCTTGACATCTTCGCCGGTCCGCTGGATTTGCTTTTGTATCTGGTGCGCAAGGAAGAGGTGGACATCTACGATATTCCCATCGCCAAAATAACCGACCAGTACATCGGCTACATCGAGATGCTAAAGCAGCTTGACATCGATTTGGCGGGCGATTTTTTAGTAATGGCCGCAACGCTAATGCAGATAAAATCGGCGATGCTGCTGCCAAAAGTAGAACCAGACCAGTTTCAGGGCGATGACCTTGCAGACCCCCGCTCAGAGCTTATCCGTCAGCTGCTGGAGTACAAGAAGTTCAAAGATGCCGCCAATCTGCTCAATGCCGCAGCCGATGAACAAAAGGAGCGTTTTCCCCGACCCGGCACTATCATCGAGCGACTAATGCCCGACGCCGAGCCGGCGATTGATATCGAACAGGTCAGTGTCTGGGACCTGCTCGAGGCGTTTGACTCAATTGTAAAAGCGACCGGTGCCAATCTTGACATAAGTCACATTAAAGACGATACGCCCATCGATTTGTACCAGATAGAAATTTTACACCATCTGCAGACCGAAGGGCCGATGATTTTCGAACGTATCTTCGAATCTAAGACCAGCCGTATTGTAATGGTTGGGCTGTTTTTGGCGCTTCTTGAGTTGATTCGGGATAAACTGATTTGGGTCGAGCAGCCGAAATCATCGACCCAGCTTTACTTACGAGCATTAACTGACGAACCCGCCGAGCAGGCAGTTCAGAAGGCCATTCTTGCTGCCTCGGCCGAGATGAACAATCAGCGGTCTTCGCAAGTGCAGAAGCAGAGAGAGCCGTCCATTCCTATTGCCGAGCTGTCCCCAAAAAGAAAAACGGCTGCTGCGCCTGATAAATATAAAAAAGAGCAGATAGAACCCACACAGGGTCATAAAGAACAAACAGCAAATTAATATTTGACACACTTTAGCTTCTACCATAGAATAAGCGGTACTTGTTGGGGAAGAGTTTAGAAAGGATTGAGTGATGGCTGGTAATGTAACTGAGCTAAGTGATGCTGCTTTTGATGAGGTTGTTCATAACTCTGATGTGCCGGTGCTGGTTGACTTCTGGGCGCCGTGGTGCGGCCCTTGTATAATGATTGCCCCTATTTTAGAAGAAATTGCGGGCGAATATACAGATAAGGCCAAAATCTGCAAACTCAATACCGATGAGGCGCGCGACAGTGCTATGGAATTTGGCATAAGTTCAATACCAACTATTATTTTATTCAAAGACGGCCAGGTGCAGAAGAAGTGGGTCGGTCTAACAAGCAAAAAAGACGTTACCGCCGCAATTGACGAACTGCTCTGAAAGAAACAACTGAACTTCATACTTAACCCCAGGTAAAACCGGACGGTGTAATGAGGGTATCTGTAAATTTAGTATCTGGATGTATCCGAAAGTGGGAAAGCATTTGTATATTTAATACTCCGCCACAATTCTACGGGCGTAGGCCCGTAGAAATTTACTCATTATCAAAGGAAATAGAGGTGTAAAAATGGAAGCAGGGAAACCAATCAAAATAAGTGACGAAAATTTCGAGGAGGAAGCGTTAAAATCAGAAATTCCAGTATTAGTGGATTTTTGGGCTACATGGTGTGGACCCTGTCAGATGGCTGGCCCTGTGCTTGAGAAGATAGCTCAAGAATATGCTGGAAGATTAAAGGTGTGCAAGCTAAATGTTGACGAGGGGCGCCAGACGGCTACTAAATACGGGATTATGAGCATACCCACATTAAATATTTATAAAAATGGTGAGGTAGTAGACCGGATTATTGGAGTTACACCGGGTTACGAGGCCGACATTAAGGGGAAAATAGAACCGCATTTGGAATAAAGCGGGGGCTGATTTTGAAATGACCAACGCTACGCATGATGTTATTATTGTCGGGGGAGGTGCTGCCGGTCTAACTGCAGGGATTTATGCATCGAGAGAAGGGCTTGACACTCTTTTATTAGAAAAATGGTTATGCGGGGGTTTGGCCGCTGAGACTACATCGGTGGAGAATTACCCTGGTTTTCCAGAGGGTGTACACGGCAGAAACTTAATGGAAAAATTTAAACAACAGGCTCAGAGGTTCGGAACACAGATTGTCGAATACAGTGGGGTGGCCAAAGCAGAGCCGCTCGAAAAGAAAGTAAAAATTAAAACAGATAATCAAGAATATGACGCTCGTTGTTTAATAATCGCTTCAGGTGGTACCCCTAAAAAAGTAAATGTACCCGGTGAAGATGACTTTTATGGTAAAGGCGTTTCTTATTGTGCGACATGCGATGGCCCCCTCTATAAAGGTAAGGATGTTGCTGTCATAGGTTGTGGAGATTCTGGGTTGCAGGAGGGCGAATCTCTTCTTGCGCATGTGAGAAGGGCGACCTTTATAGAATTCTTACCTTATATGAACGCTGCAAAAATATTGCAGGAAAGATTGCAGAAAAGTGAAAAAACAGATTTTTTACTAAATCATATGCTCGCTTCTATAAACGGCGAGGACCTTGTTAGTTCTGTTACGGTAAAAAACCGTCAGACTGGCGAGGAAAGGAAATTGGATGTTTCGGGTGTCTTCATATACACAGGATTTTTACCTAACTCCAGTTTTTTGGGAGGCATTGTTGAATTAGATACTTCGGGGTACATTATTACCGATGAAAATATGGAAACATCCGTACCTGGCATATATGCGGTGGGTGATGTGCGTTCAAAGAGAGTGCGCCAGATAGATGTTGCTTGTGGAGAAGGCACAATCGCAGCCATATCAGCCAGGGATTACATAAAAGAGTTGATATGAAAGAGGGGAAATCAGCAAGCAAATAAAGGTTTAATTCATCTATAGAAAAAAGTGTGTGGAAGATGAAGTCGAAGCCGTGCTTGTTGCGCGGGCAAGAAAGCTTGGCTAATTGTTGCCGAAAACGTGCGTTTCGGAGCAAGTTGTGACAGTGTACTGTTTTGGGCTTATAAGCAGAGATGATAAGGCCGGCAAAAGACAAATTATCCGAGATTAAGGGGATTTTGGCGCGGCATCCTGCGAACAGGGGCAGTCTGATACCCGTGCTGCAGGATATACAGAAAGAGTTCGGGTACCTGTCGGAAGAGGCGATAGGCCATCTCGAAGGATTGATGGATATATCCGCCAACGAGATATACGGTGTGGCAACGTTTTACGCGCAGTTTCGCTTTAGTCCTGCTGGTGAGCACACTATTCAGGTCTGTCAGGGGACTGCCTGCCACGTGAGAGGCGGTCACCAGATACTGCAGGAAGTCGAGCGACGTCTCGGTATTAAGGCCGGCCAGACAACCGCAGATGGCAAGTTCGACCTCGAGCGCGTGGCGTGTCTGGGCTGCTGTGCGCTGGCGCCGGTGGTTACGGTGGACGGCAAGGTATATGCAGAAATGACCGCTAAGAAGATTCCTTCCATACTTTCTAAATACGAGGGCAAAAAGGACGGCTAAAACTTATGACCTTACTGCAAGGAGTTTTTGACAAAGCCGTCGTCCAGTGGCACAAACTCGAAGAAAGCGACCGTCCCATCTTTTTTGTCGGTGCTGCAACCTGCGGCAGGGCTGCAGGTGCTGGGGAAGTGTTGGAGCGGCTGCGCAGCCATATCAAGGCCAGAGCAATAGATGCTCTGGTAGTTGAGGTCGGCTGTCTGGGGCTGTGCTATTTAGAGCCGTTAGTGATTGTGCACAAACCCGGCGCACCTCGTGTCTGCTACGGAAATATCGGCCCTGACGAGATAATCCGCATTTTAGAAAGCCATGTTCTCGGCGATGACCCCTGTGCGCAATGGGCACTGGGAAAGATGACGCCGGGTCAACTGAATGGTATCGGGGAGTTCAACGACCATCCGATGATGCGCCGGCAGGTACGGCGCATCCTGCGTAACTGCGGGCTTATCGACCCTGAGAATGTCCATCACTACCTGGCCCGCGATGGTTACCGCGGGTTTCTGCGGGCACTCGAATTAGGGCCTGACAAGACCCTTGAAGAGGTCAAGGTGGCAGGGCTGCGGGGACGAGGAGGCGCCGGGTTTCCCACCTGGCAAAAGTGGCAGTTCTGCCGCGATGCGGCCGGTGAGCCGAAATACCTGATATGTAATGCCGATGAGGGCGACCCCGGCGCATTTATGAATCGCTCCCTGATAGAAGGCGACCCGCACGCCGTATTGGAGGGTATGCTGATTGCCGGTTTTACGTTAGGGGCATCGGAGGGTTATATCTACTGCCGGGCCGAATATCCGCTGGCCCTACATCGATTGAAAGTCGCTATTGGCCAGATGCGAGAGCTGGGACTTTTGGGTAAAAACATCCAGAACTCGGGCTTTTCCTTCGAGCTGACCATAAAGAAGGGCGCCGGTGCATTTGTCTGCGGCGAGGAGACGGCGTTGATTGCCTCGATTGAGGGCCGGCGGGGAATGCCACAGCCCCGGCCGCCGTTCCCCGTCGTCAGCGGTTTGTGGGGCAGGCCGACCGTCATTCAGAATGTCGAGACGCTCGGCAATCTTCCGTTAATTCTGCACAACGGCGCAAAGTGGTATGCCCAGTACGGCAGCGAATCCAGCAAGGGGACAAAGACCTTTGCGTTGGCCGGCAAAATCAATAACACCGGACTTATCGAGGTGCCGATGGGAACACGGCTGAAAGAAATCGTATATGACATTGGTGGTGGTATTCCTTCCGGTAAAGCGCTGCAGGCGGTGCAGACAGGCGGGCCATCGGGCGGGTGCATACCCGCCGAGAAGATGGACCTGCCGGTTGATTATGAATCGCTCACAGAGGCCGGCAGCATCATGGGCTCCGGCGGTATGATTGTGCTCGACGAAGACAACTGTATGGTCGATATTGCAAGATATTTTCTCTCTTTTACGCAGCAGGAATCGTGCGGTAAATGTGCGCCGTGCCGGGTCGGGACACGTGCGATGCTGAGCATTCTTGAACAAATCGCAGCAGGGAAGGGTAAGATGGACGATATTGATAAGCTCGAAAAAATCGCACAGACCGTAAAAGACGGCTCGCTATGCGGGCTGGGGCAGACCGCACCCAACCCGGTATTAACAACGCTGCGATATTTTAGAAAAGAGTATGAAGACCACATTGAAAACCATCAGTGCGCCGCATTGGTTTGCAGCCGGTTGGTTGAATATCATATCGACGCCGACCGCTGTGCCGGCTGCGGTGCCTGCGCGCGTGTCTGTCCGGTTAAGGCCATCAGCGGCGAAAAGAAGAAACCGCACGTTATCGACCAGCAATTGTGCATACATTGCGGCGCATGCCTGGGCAGCTGTCCGCAGGTCTATGCTGCCGTCTATCGCCGCAGCGGAGAACTGACCCGATACGAACATCGTAAAAATAAAGAGGGAAAGGTCTAAACAAGCAGAGGAATAAATTACGGTGGAACTGACCATAGACGGAAAAACGGTAACAGCCAAAAGGGGTGAGACAGTTCTTGATTGCGCCCTGCGGCATAATATCTCGATTCCCCACCTTTGCACCCATTCGGCTCTGCCGCCGTTCGGGGCCTGCCGGCTGTGCGTGGTTGAAATCGACGGTATGCGCGGATACCCGACTTCCTGCACAACACCGGCGGAAGAGGCAATGGTGGTGCGGACCGATACGGAAGCGGTGCAGGAGCTGCGCCGCAATATACTGGCGCTTATTATGCTCGAACACCCCAGCGCCTGCCTGGTGTGCGACAAGCGAGACCTTTGCGAAGAATATCGGCCCGAATCCGAAAAGGTCGGGCGAACTACCGGCTGCCACACCTGCAACAACAAGGAGGTCTGCGAGGTTCGGGTGCTGGCTGAGGACTTGGGGCTTTCGGAACTGCCGGTTGCGCCGTCTTATCGGCAGCGTCCCATCGAACGCTCCGAGCCGTTTATAGACCGCGACCTTAACCTCTGCATACTTTGCGGACGATGTGTGCGCATCTGCAAACGCCAGCACGGCACAGCGGTCATCGATTTCGTCGAACGCAGCAGCAAGACGCATATCGGCCAGGCATTCGGGCGCTCACTGCTCGATGCCGGCTGTCGATTCTGCGGCTCCTGTGTCGATGTCTGTCCGACCGGCAGCTTGGCTGATAGATACGCCAAGTGGTACGGCAAACCGGACAAGCTTACAAAAACAACCTGTATCTTCTGCGACGCCGCCTGTGCATTAGAACTCGGCGGCAAAAGTGGGAAACTAATCACTGCAAAGGCGGTCAACGAGGATGTCGCCATTTGTGTGCTTGGCAGGTTTGCCATCCCCGAATTTTTAAATGGTGCCGACCGGCTGGGCGGCCCATACGTGCGGGTGGGCAAGGTCCTGCGCGAGACAAAATTGAAAAAGGCCTTGAAAACTGCATCCGAAAAGCTAAAGACATTCATCGGCGACGGCTTCGCATTTGTCTGCGACACTACAAGCACGCTTGAAGACCGGTATGTCTTTAAAAGGTTTACCAATGAGGTGATGAAATCGAAAAACTATATCGAGCTTGAGCCGGATGCAAGAGGCGTTTCGCATACCTCACTGCCGAGAGATACCAAAGCGGCGATACTGACAGGCAATTTCGTTGATTCGGCCCGACTGGAGAAGCTCGAACTTTTGATTGTCGAGGACTGTTACCCCAGTGCAGCGAGCGAGCGTGCCGATATTGTGCTGCCGGCGGCGGTGTTTGCCGAGGTCGATGGCACTGTCAGGGACAGCTCCGGCCAGAACCGGCCCTTGCGGAAGGCCTGCAGCCCACCGGGCGGGGCCAGGCCCGAATGGCAAATTATCTGCAAGATTGCGCAGGCGATGGGAGTGAGCGGTTTTGAATATAAATCAGCCGGTGCTATCAGGAAAGAGACGGGAATATCGAAGGCCAAGTTGTGGGTCAAGCGGGATGAGGCGCCCGAAGCGGCCAAAAACCCCGGGTTAAGACGGGCATACTTCCGGGGACATCGAATAGATGAAAAGGTCTGCGGCCTGCAGCAGTTGCCTCTTGATAATAACATTGTCTCCGAAACCGAAGCAATTGAACATAAAGGCAATTTTCAAATCCTCGACAAGCGTGAAATCGCACCGAACATTCACGAAATCATTATCGAAGCGCCCGAAGTGGCGAAAAAGGCGCTGCCGGGACAGTTTGTTATTGTGATGGTCGATGAAAAGTCTGAACGCATCCCCTATACATTGTGCAATTGGGACGCCAAAAATGGCACCATTACATTAGTGGTGCTGGAAAAGGGTCAGTCCAGCCGAAAGCTCGTGCTGACAAAGCCCGGCGACAAACTGGCGCACGTGGTGGGGCCGCTGGGTATCCCGCTGGAAATCAAACGCTACGGTTCGGTGGTTCTGGCGGGCGGGTGCTACGGTATCGGGGCGATTTTGCCTGTCGCAAAGGCAATGAAAGATGCCGGCAATCGCGTGACTGTAATCGCCGAGGCCCGCAGCAGCTACCTGATTTACTATAGGGAGAAACTACAGGCCGTCGCAGATGAGTTTATCCAGACGGCAATTGACGGGTCGATGGACATTAAGGGGCACGCCGTCGATGTGATTGGGCAGAGGTTGAAAAACGGCGGAAAAATTGATTGTGTCGTCGCAATAGGATGTCCCTTTATGATGATGCTGACGGGGCGGGAGACCGAGCCATACGGCGTGAAAACGTTAGCGGCGCTAAACCCCATTATGCTGGACGGAACGGGGATGTGCGGGGCCTGCCGGGTTACGGTGGGCGAAGAAACGAAGTTCGCCTGTGTCGATGGGCCGTTCTTCGATGCACACCTGATAGATTGGGACGAGCTTCGCGACCGCCGGGCCGCATACAGCACCGAAGAGATATACTCGCTCGGTCGAACCGAGCCGGTAACACCGCACCACAGCGACGAGCATAAATGTATGAGTCCGCATTGACAAGAAATAGATAACAAATGGCTAAGGAAAAGATTCCAAGACAACCGATGCCGGAGCAAGCCCCTGAAGACAGGGCCAGAAACTTCGAGGAGGTCCCCTACGGCTACAGCGAAGAAACGGCTATGCTGGAGGCAAGCCGGTGTCTGAAGTGCAAAAAGCCGCGATGCGTAGCTGGCTGCCCGGTCGGTGTCGATATACCCGGCTTTATCTCTCTGGTGCAGGAAGGCAAATTCATCGAGGCGGCCCGTAAGGTGAAGGAACAGAACGCCCTGCCTGCGGTCTGCGGGCGGGTATGCCCGCAGGAAGAGCAGTGCGAGAAACTCTGCGTGCTGGGCATCAAGGGTAAGCCGGTGGCAATAGGTCGGCTGGAACGGTTCGTCGCCGACTATGAACGCAACAGCGGCAATATCAAAATACCGAAAATTTCGGCAAAAACGGGCAAAAAGGTGGCCTGCGTAGGGGCCGGGCCTGCAGGGCTTACCGTCGCCGGCGACCTGATTAAACTCGGGTATAACGTTACCGTTTTCGAGGCCCTTCAGCAGTCCGGAGGCGTTTTGACCTACGGCATTCCTGAATTCCGCCTGCCAAAGGCAATAGTCCAGGCGGAGGTAGATTATCTTAAAAAACTAGGCGTTAAGTTTGTAATGGACTTTGTGGTCGGCCGAAACAGCACTGTCCGCGAATTGATGGACAAAGAGGGTTACGATGCCGTATTCATCGGCAGCGGTGCCGGACTGCCGTCATTTATGCGAGTTCCGGGCGAGAACCTGGTCGGGGTTTATTCCGCCAACGAATACCTGACCCGTTCCAACCTGATGAAGGCATACCTGTTTCCGAAATATGATACACCGCCCATAAAGCGGGAACGCATCGCCGTTATCGGCGGCGGCAACGTCGCTATGGACTCGGCCCGAACGGCGCTTCGGCTGGGCGGTGATGTAACGATTGTCTATCGCAGGGCGCGTGAGCAGATGCCAGGCCGCGGCGAGGAAATCCACCACGCCGAAGAAGAAGGCGTCAAAATGAAGCTGCTTAACAATCCCACCCGCATCATCGGCGACGACCGTCATCGTGTTGTGGCGATGGAGTGTATTAAAATGCGGCTCGGTGAGCCGGACGAATCCGGCCGACGGAGACCTGTGCCCATCGAGGGGTCAGAATTTATTATGGAGCTCGACACGGTTATCGTGGCTATCGGCAATAAGCCCAATCCGCTCATACCACAAACAATGCCGGAACTCGAAACCACAAAGTGGGGTACTATTGTTGTTGACGAGGACACTATGGCCACTTCGGTGCCGGGCGTTTATGCAGGCGGCGACATCGTCTCAGGAGCAGCGACCGTAATACTGGCGATGGGCCAGGGCAGAATCGCCGCAAAAGCAATAAACAAATACCTCACAAAAAAGAAAAAATAGAATCAACCAACAAGTAAAACCCTATTAAAACAAGAAGTTCAACAAAGTTGAATTCCTATGGCTTATGCTTTTGCTACAGTTCTTACAATAGTCAATGTACCGAGGATTATTGTAAGCAGAGCAATCGCCAATTTCAGATTTTTCGTGCTTATCCACTTTACACTTTTGGCAGAAAGCGGCACCGACAGCACGGCCCCGAGGATGATGTAAGGCGCAAGCTTCCAGTCAATCGGGTTTTTAGATATCAGCATGTACGCGATTACCCCCACCAGGCAGGTCAGTCCTTCGGCCAAAGATGTAATGCCAATAGCGCTTTTGCCGCTCACGCCGGACAAAATTTGGCCGCCGGTTACTACAGGTCCATATCCTCCGCCGCTCATACCTTTGTTGAAAGAGGCAATCAGCCCCAAAAAGCTGATTTTTTTCCAGGAAAATTTAAAATCTTTGTTGAAGCAGACGAGGATAACTATCCCCATCGACAAGACTAAACAGCCGATGTAAAGCTTCAGCCAGAATCTGGGAATGTTCACGGCGACAAAAACCGCCGCCACCGTGCCCACAATACTGCACACCGCAAGCAGCAATGCGACTTTCAGGTGTAACGGAACCGTTTTCTTGAAGGTGTCGATATAACCCAGAGGGCTTAGCATCTTTGTAATCTTAAATATGTCTGCGGATTTGGGTTTTAAATCCACGTTGCCTTCACGATGGTGAAAAAAACCGGCTAATAGTCCGCTTATCAGCTCGGATAACAGGATTGCCGGCACAATCTGCATCGGGGAAAAACCCATAAGCAGGAACACGGGCGTTAAGGTCGTGCCGTATCCCATCCCCAGCGTTGAGTCCAGATATTCGCAAAGGAAAGCACATATAACCAGCGTGATAATAATACTAAGACCTAAATCAAGCATTTCCATTCCTCCTCACATTTACAAGGTTGACCTTTATGGAAAATCCTAAACCAAATCGGCAAGAGTCAGGGCTTCCAGCACATCCGAGATGTAGTCTCTTATTTCCCTAAAAACCTTCATTATTTTCTTCTCTTTGCCCAAAGGTGTATTCGAGAAAAAATATTTGCTTACAGACTCGGTCGGCGCCAGTGCCCCATCCATCAGTCTTATGATTTCTGCGACGGTTATCTTTGCTGCCGGCCTGGCTAATTTATAGCCGCCGCTGGCGCCTCTTCTGGTCTTTATGTAGCGGCTCTGTCTCAGGGTTGAGAATAGAAGCTCGAGGTATTTCTTGGAAATATCGCACTTCGAGCAGATTTCTTCTATCTTTATAAAACCCCTGTTTTCGTTGCGGGCAATATAAATCAGCGCCAAAATCGAATATTCACTTTTTGTAGTCAGCTTCATTGAGTTTTTCCTTGTGGCCTTTTTCTCCAGTAAGTCTATTATTATTATAGACAAACAACTTCCCTTCGTCAAGAAAAAAATTTACACTTTTCAAAATATCAAGGGCGATTATAACCAACCAGCGCTGCGAGATGATATGTAGGTGTTTTAAGCTACCTTGAGTAAATTTTTAGGCAACCAGAACCTGCAAAACTGGCCTATTGACCTGATATTTGGGCTTTTCGCCGTTTTCATTGTCTAAAAACTTTTTACAGGCAGCTTAAAAACTCAAATTCTGCGTCAAAAACAGATAGAAACCCGCTTAAGTAATACTACAGGTGATTTGATTACCTTTTGGCCGCAAAAGGCCTTTTTTTCATTTTAAGATGGTTTCGTCCGGGATGTTTCCGTTTTTAAAGTGCTTATCCAGCCAGCCGCAGGTAACATCGTCCCTGCTATCGAAGTATTTGACATAGGGTTTGATATCGAGAACAGGCGTGGCGTCCAGAACATCCACTTCTGTAAAATACATCTTGTTTGCTTCTATCTTTTTGATTTTAACAATAGAGAACCCTATATGATTGGGCCGATGTGGGCTTCTTATAGCGAATATGCCATGTTTATTTCGTTCGAGGAACGGGCGACCTTCAGTCTCCTGCCTCTGCGACTTGTGGAAATAATATAGTATTATCGCATGGCTAAATTCATCCAGGTCTTTCAAGCCGCCGGCATATTTATCTTTTAATTCAATCCATCCCTCTACTTCACTTTTAAAAGTGCCCTGTATCGGGATATCCCTGCTTTTTTTATACGGCGAACGAATCACCCCAATCGGATGCATTACTATCTGCTCCATATTTACACCTCATTAAACAATTCCTAATCGCATTTGACAATCTGCCTTCTCTTTAGTATTATCCCTAATTCTGTGATTTTTGCCAATCTCTTATAGGCGAGGCCGAAATATCTCCGCAGGACACCTGACGGTGGAGTTACGAATATGGAAATTAAGCCGTTTAGAGCATTCAGATATGACGAAGTGGTGGTCGGCGATGTGGGCGACTGCGTTGTTCCTCCTTACGATGTTATCAGTAATAACCAGCAGCAGCGGCTCTATGAAAAAAGCCCGTATAATATCGTGCGGATAACAAAGGGTAAAGCCACCTCTGACGATAGCCAGACCAACAATCAATATACGCGGGCAGCCGAGTATCTTAATACCTGGCTGAAAGAGGGCATCTTAAAGCAGGATTCGACCGAGACCATTTACGCCTACGTCCAGGATTTCGAGGTGCTGGGTCGCCGGCTTCAGCGGTTCAGCTTCATTGCTTTGGCTAAACTCGAAGAGTTCGGAAAGGTTGTCAGGCCTCATGAACAAATTCTTGAGCAGCCCATAATCGACCGGCTCAACCTCAAAAGGGCGACCGCCGCCAGATTCGGGCTGGTTTTTATGCTTTATGAAGACCGACGGCAAACAGCAGACAGAATCATCGAAAAAACGGCCGGGCAAAAACCGCTCGTTGATTTCATCAACGACCAGGACGTCCGGCATCGGCTCTTTGCAATAACCGACAAGGACGATATCGATGCAATCGCAAATATGATGAGCGATAAAAGCTGTATCATAGCCGACGGCCATCACCGTTATATAACCGGGCTGAGTTACTCTAAAGAGAGCACCAAGCCGGCGGCAAAGTATCAAATGATGGCATTTGCCAATACCTGTCACGAAGGGCTTGTCGTTTTAGCCACTCACCGGCTCGTCGGCAATCTCGAAGACTTTGACTGCGGGAAACTAATCGCCGACCTCGAACGAAACTTCGAGGTTACCAAGTACCGTTTCGATTCACCGCAGGCAAAGACAGACGCAAAGCAAAAAATGCTCGCACAAATGAGAACCGAACACGACAGAGGCAAAAATGCGTTCGGTATATACACCGCCGACAACGGCTTCTACGCAGCCGTCCTGAAAAGCAGACAGCCGATGGATTCGGCAGCAGCCGAAAAAAGCAGCGCCTGGAGGTCGCTCGACGTCGCTGTATTGGGCAAGCTTATCCTTGAAGAGCTGCTGGGTATAAACAAGGAAAAGCTGGCAAGAGGCGCTAATATCGAATATATAAAAGGCACAAGTGGTGCGGTTGACGAATCAATCGCTGCAGTTGACAGAGGACAGAGACAGGCGGCTTTCTTTATGAACCCGATAAGAATAGAGCAGCTAAAAATGGTTACCGACGCAGGTGAAAGAATGCCTCAAAAGTCAACTTACTTTTATCCAAAGATTTATACGGGCTTAACGATTAACAAACTGTAACTTTCAGGAGCAGATGATATGACAGACTGGAAAAATCCGCCGAGATTGTTCATTCCGGGCCCGGTAAAGGTCAATGACGACGTCCTGGCGCAGCTTGCACGGCCGACACTGGGGCACCGCGGCAAAGAGTATGCTCAACTGCATGGTGAAACGGTCGAGATGCTAAGGAAAATATTCTTTACCGACCAGAACGTCTTTTTGTCCACATCGAGCGCTTCCGGAATCTGGGAAGCGGCTATTCGCAACTGTGTCGGCTTTGACGAGACCGTTCTGGCTACCTGCTGTGGGGCGTTCAGCGATAAATGGGCCGATGTTGCTAAAAGCTGCGGCAGAAACGTCGAGCAGCTAAAGGTCGATTGGGGACAGCCCACAACTCCTGAAATGATTGACGAGAAGCTCACCGGCGGTGAGTATTCAGCCGTTACACTCGTCTATAGCGAAACCAGCACCGGGTTGATGAATCCGGTCTATGAAATCAGTGAAATGATGAGGGAAAAATATCCCGATGTGCTTGTCTTTGTCGATTGTGTCAGCGCTATGGTCGGGTTGCCTCTGCACTTTGACAATCTCGGCTGGGATGTGGCATTCGCCTCGGTCCAGAAGGCATTTGCTATCCCGCCCGGGCTGGCGGTGGCTTTGGTAAGCAACCGGGCGCTGGAAAAAAGCAAGAGCGTGCCGAACCGGGGCTATTATTTCGACTTCCAGCAGTTTGCAAAAAGGGCCGAAAAGAACCAGACACCTACCACCCCCGCAATACCGCATATTATGGCTTTGAACTACCAGTGCAAAAAGATACTTGCCGAGGGTATGGAAAACGTCTGGGAAAGGCACAGAAAAATGGGCGAGTTTGTAAGAGGCTGGGCAAAAGAGAAATTTGACTTGTTCCCCGATGAGAAATATGCCTCAAACACCCTTACCAGCGTCAAAAATAATCGAGGCATTAACGTCGATGAGACAATCAATTCCGTCCAGCAAAAGCATAATACCATCTTCGGGAATGGTTACGGCAAGTTAAAAGAAGAGACGTTCCGTATTGCTCATATGGGTGACATCACTCTCGATGACCTTAAAGAGCTGCTCGGCTGGATTGATGACGAAATCGGGTGAGTCGTCGCTCGGGCTACGAGGTTACGTGATAGCTGAATTCAAGCACCTGCGGCGCAACGAGCTTTCGGTAATCGTCCATAGTCATCCGTATCGCCTTTTCGTGCGTGCCGGCCTGGAACATAATATGGTCGTCCGCCTCTAAGGCCTTATCCATAATGGTGGGCAAATCATATAAGTTCCCAAACGGCGGCTCCGCCCCCAGTTCACAATCACCGAACAGTTCGCCAATCTCATTTTCCTCAGCTAACTCGACTTTTTTAGCACCCAATTGTTTTTTTAGGGTGCGCAGGTCAATCTTGTAACACGCTGAAAGAACACACATCACGTGCTTACCATCGGCCTTGACTATCACCGGCTTGGCTACGTATCTGCCCGGCTCGTGCTCGGCTGCCGCTATGCTCTGTGCCGAAAAGGCCGGCTCGTGTTCGGTAACCTCATAAGGAACCCCCGACTTATTTAAAAACTCTATCACTTGCATATTAGACCTCCCGAAAAATGCCGAAAATCACCCGGCAACTATTTTCCTATCGGAGTAATTTTCATCCAGAAGATTTACACTGTCAATTGCTAATATCAGAATTTGTGGGGTGCCCAGCGTAAAGCTGACCGTCTTTTTACGCTGGGTTTTTGCCGCCCGGAGCTAAAAAAACCTTTGACTCAGCGAACCTATCGATAATAAAATCGTATAAAGTTTACTCAGACTGTTTTTTATCGCTGCCCAAGGTCAGGTTTACATTGGATGAGGTCGTTTCGGAGACTGTTGGCCTTAAAACTTGCTCGATTATCTAATAAATTAGGAGGTTAAAGATGCAAACTTCAAGTCTTAAGCAGGCCAAAAACCCACTTTGTTATCTTATGGTTTCAACTTTTATTTTGTTTTTAATTGTCTTGCCTCTGGCTGCTGCAGAGGACAAAAACACCACTGATGCCCTGCATCAGACGGGTAAAACCTTTGCAAAAATTGCCGAAAAGGCCTCACCTGCGGTAGTGAGTATAAACGCCGAAAAGGTCGTCACACAGGAAAGTCCGTCAATGCGTGAAGGGCCTTTTGGCGAGCCGTTTGACCCGTTCGAGGATGATTTTTTCGATTATTTTTTCCGCCGTCGTTTCCCTCAGCGACGTTCCCCCCAGCAACGTTTGCCTCAGCAAAAATACCGCCAGACGGCTAAGGGCTCCGGATTTATTATCTCGCCGGACGGCTATGTCCTTACCAACAATCACGTTGTCGGAGACGCCGATGAGGTTAAGGTAACTCTCTTAGACGGCCGAGAGTTTGAGGCAAAAATCATCGGCACAGACCCCGACACCGAGGTCGCTGTCATAAAAATTGACGCCAAAGAGTTGTCTTTTCTTGAACTGGACGACTCTGATGCTCTCGAGGTCGGCGAATGGGTCATTGCCATCGGCAATCCGTTCGGTCTGAGCAACACCGTTACCGCCGGCATCGTAAGCGCAAAAGGCAGAGGCGGTCTGCGGCTTACCGAGTATGAAGATTACATTCAGACCGACGCCGCCATAAATCCCGGCAATTCCGGCGGACCTCTGCTAAATCTCGATGGTAAGGTTGTCGGTATTAACACCGCTATTGTCGCCTACCGCGATTATCGATTCAATGTGGGTATCGGTTTTGCAATCCCCGGAAATATGGCCAAGGCGGTCTATGAGCAGCTTATCGAGACCGGGACCGTTGTGCGTGGTTTTCTCGGTGTCATTATCCAGGACATCACAGCCGAGTTAGCTAAATCCTTCGGCTTAAAGGATACGAGAGGCGTCCTTGTCCCGGAGGTTACCAAGGACTCCGCCGCCGACAAAGCAGGGCTGAAAGCCGGTGACATCATTGTTGAATTTAACGGCCGGCCCGTTGAAAAGGTCAATGTACTGCAGAGCAGGGTTGCAATGCTGAAACCCGGCACGAAGGTAGAGGTAGTCGTGCTGCGAGATGGAAAGCGAAAAGAGCTCACCGTCGAGCTTGGTCAGCGTCCGACAGAAGGTGCGCTTGCCGCCGCTGAACCTTCGGGTGCCCTCGAACAATTGGGTCTTACCGTACAGGAACTTACGGACGAACTTGCTGAGCGATTGGGCTATGAAGGCCAAAGCGGCGTGGTGGTTGCCGGTGTCGAGCCAAGTTCTATTGCCGAGCTTGCCGGTATAACGCCCGGTACACTAATTGTGGAGGTCAACCGCCAGCCCATCAAAAACATAGAAGGGTTTAACGAGGCAATAGAAAAATCCGGTAAGGAAAAGACCATACTACTTTTAACTAAAAAAGGACGCTATTCACGATATGTGGCACTGATACTGCCAGAAAAGTAAATATCAACGCATAAAACTCTCGGTGCAAAAACTAAGGCCCCGTTATTTTTAACGGGGCCTTAGTTTTATCACGCCCAAATAAATTGGGAGCTGAATAGAGCACTAATTGAAATGGCAAGAAACTAAGGGCACTTGCGCTTCTATATGTGGATGTGGCCGTACATATAGGCGGCGATTATCGCAAGCACGGCCATAAGCAAGGCGAGCTTGATAAGGCGGTAGTTGCTTGCCTGATAAGTGGTCTTTAGCTCTGTTTTCAATTGTTTTATTTGCTCTTTTTTTCGTTTTCTGCTCATATCAGCCATCTCCCCCCGGAAAATGGGTATACAGATAGGAAGTTCCATAAACTTCTATAGCCAATTAAAGTATAAAAAATGTCGCGACAAAGGCAAAATAGCCAAGCCGAGCGGTATCAAGAATATAGCTTTAATGTCCGATAAGAACGACGTGCAGGGTTAAAACCGCCTTGCATCGCTTAAGATAGCACACGGCGGCCGCTTCAATAAATTTGTTGTCACCTCCGGTATGAGGGGATAAACTTTCGGATTATGTTCAGGAAGGTGCTGGATTTTTATACGAAGTATTTTGCGGTATGGGTAATCGTATTCGGGGTTGTGGCCTATTTTTGGCCAGGGCCTTTTGTGGCGCTGAAGGCCTACAATGAATTGTTCTTCGGCCTGACGATGTTCGGAATCGGAGCGGTTTTGTCGGTCGAGGATTTCAAACGCATCTTAGAAAGGCCCATCATCGTTTTAGTCGGCTGCTGTGCGCAGTTCAGCATTATGCCGTTAGGGGCGTTTGTATTAGCGAAAGCGCTCGGGCTGGAGGCCGAGATTGCAGTTGGCCTGATACTGACCGGCTCGGCGCCCGGGGCGATGGCGAGCAACGTGTTCAGCTTTCTTGCCAGAGCCGACACCGCTTATTCGGTTTCGCTGACGACGGTGTCCACTTTGTTGTGTCCGTTGCTGACGCCGGGGCTGACTTTACTGTTGGCCGGGGCGGTGATGAAGGTCAACTTCTGGGCGATGGTGGCCAGTGTGGTAAAAATGGTGATAGTGCCTTTGTTTTTAGGGTTTGGGGTCAGGCATTATTTCAAGGAAAGAGTAGAAAAGGTATTAGCTATTTTTCCTGCGATATCTGTTACGTTTATAATATTTATCTGTTCTTTGGTAATAGCCCTCAACAGGAATTACCTGCTTATGATAACCGGTGTGACTTTGGCGGCGGCGGTGGTATTGAATGTTTATGGGATGTTGGCCGGCTACGGTGTGGGGGCGGTTTTTCAGATGAATACCAAGAGAAGACGGACGTTGGCAATCGAGATAGGGATGCAGAACGCTGGCCTGGGGACGGTTCTGGCATTAAAGCATTTCGGCGAAAAAGCAGCGATGCCAGCAGCAATCTTTGTGTTTATCTGTATTATCACGGCGTCCGTGATGTCAGCGATATGGCAGCGGGAAGCCAAAAAGTAGAAAGACAAAAAGAGAAAAAGGAAAAGCGAAAAGAGCTCTGAATTTCGGGTTGATTTTTCTATTAAATACCATATAATTACACACTATATACTGGATTTAGAGGTTTTAAGCGGGCAGTCTTGATTCGGCTGCCCCTTATTGTGTGTATGTAAAATATCTTCAGGAGTTAGTTATGGGTTGCAATCTGGCAATCGCAGGGGTAACCGGGGCCGTTGGCCGGGAGTTCCTGAATATTATCCAGCAGCGCGAATTTGCGTTTAGTTCGCTGAAGATGCTGGCGAGCAGCCGGTCCGCCGGTAAGAAAATCGAGTTCAAAGGCAAGGAATACATCGTTGAAGAATTGACCGCCAACAACTTCAATCACATCGATATTGCGTTGTTCAGCGCCGGGGCGGCCCGAAGCAGGGAATTTGCGCCGGCTGCGGTCGAGGCCGGTGCGGTCGTGGTCGATAACTCATCGGCCTTTAGAATGGACCCGGATGTCCCGCTTGTCATCCCGGAGATAAATCCGGAAAGAATCGCCGAGCATAAAGGCATAATCGCCAATCCGAACTGCTCGACAATCGTCGGCATCGTGCCGGTCTGGCCGTTGCACAAGGCAAACCCTGTCAAACGGATGGTGGTCAGTACCTATCAGGCCGCCAGCGGGGCCGGGAGGCAGGCGATGCTCGAACTGGAGACCCAAAGCCGTGAAATACTCGAAGGCAAACAGCCGACCTGTAGCGTTTTTCCGTACCAGATAGCATTTAATGCTTTCAGTCACAACTCGAAGCTCGAAGCAAACGGCTATAATCAGGAAGAAATGAAAATGGTCAACGAGACCAGGAAGATTTTCAATTGCCCCGAGATTGCGATTACCTGCACCTGTATTCGCATTCCGGTATTCAGGGCGCACTGCGAAAGTATCAATCTCGAATTTACCGAGGCGATTAGCCCAGAGCAGGTCAGAGACCTGCTGAGCACCGCCCCCGGCGTTTCACTGGTAGATGACCGCCAAAGCAATCGCTTCCCGATGCCTATCGATGCCACCGGCAGGGACGAGATTTTCGTTGGCCGAATCCGCCAGGATGAGTCGATACCGGAGGGTCGTGGTATCAATATCTGGGTTGCCGGCGACCAGTTGCGAAAAGGTGCAGCGCTGAATGCTGTCCAAATCGCAGAAAAGCTGCTATAATCGCCCAAATGGCGACCCGCAATATAAAATTTACCGTCCAATACGATGGCAGCGGTTATCACGGCTGGCAAATCCAGCCGGGAAAAAGAACCATCCAGGGTGAGCTTTTCGAGGCCGTGTCTGGTCTTGTCGGTGTCCGAACCCATGTTCACGGTGCAAGCAGAACCGATGCTGGCGTAAGCGCTCTGGGGCAGGTCGGGCTTTTCGAGGTTGATTCTTCCATCCCTACGGAGAACTTCCCTAAAGCAATCAACGGCCGACTCCCGCGTAACATCGTGGTTACCTCCGCCGAAGAAGTGCCCCTCGGCTTTGATTTAGCAGGCGGCGTCAAAAATAAGCTTTATCGCTACACGATTTACACCGGACGCCACCGGCCGGTTCTCCGCCTCAATCAGTGCTGGCACATACCGAAAAAATTAGACGTGGCAGCGATGAACCGGGCGGGGCAACTGCTTGTCGGAACGAAAGACTTTAAGTCGTTTGCATCGGCCGGCGACCGGCGGGACAACTCCGTCCGCACAATCTTCCGCTGTGATGTTACAGCCGAAGATAAATGGATATACGTTGATGTCGAGGGAGATGGTTTTTTGTATAATATGGTCAGGAACATCGTCGGCACGCTCGTCGAAATCGGCAGAGGCAAATGGAGCCTTGAAAAGATAAGTGAAATCCTCGAGGCAAAGAACCGCACCGCCGCAGGCCCCATCGCCCCGGCCGCGGGACTGTGCTTAATGTGGATAAAATATTAAGAACCATATCGGAGGTCAAAAAGAAATGATACTTGGATGTATCTTTACAGTCATGAAGCCCGAATATATTTTTACTGCCATCACAATAATGATTGGCGTTTTCGTCGCATACACTGCTTACAACCAATATCGATTAAGCAAGGAGAAATTCAAGCTTGATATGTTCGATAAACGTTATGGTGTTTATAAGAATACTCAGGTTTTTCTCACAAAAATTCTTATAGATGCCAAGATAGAAATGGAGGACATCTTTGAGTTCAGAGCTGGCACCCAAGATTCTGTATTTCTTTTCAAAGAGGATATTCCGAATTATCTTAAAAAATATTGACAATAAAGCACTTGATTTTTGGGAAATTCATAAGAGTTTAGATGGTGTTCCAAAAGGTAAAGAACGTTCGGAGATGTGTCGGAAACAAAGTGTTCTCTTAGGTTGGCTCACTAGTCAGTTACCTGAATTAAAAAATAAGTTTGCTCCTTATTTGAAATTCAAAACGTGGAAATAGTTTATAAATCTCTGTGAACTCTGTGTTCTCCTATGAACCGGAGCCTTTCAAGTACTATTTATGCTTACATC